>JAIFLB010000006.1 GCA_020049245.1 Betaproteobacteria bacterium
CACGTGAACCGATGCCGAGATCGAGCCAGGGGACTGCCTGAAAACGGGCGACGGCGGTATCCAGCGGCATGGCGTGGAAATCCAGCGGCACCAGGCTGCCGTAGATGACGAACAGCAGATAGCCGAAGCCGATCAACCAGAGATGCCCGCGCGCGGTGGACTGGGTTTTCACGGTTGTGCAGAAGGCGAACGCTCGATCAGCGCACCGATCGCGATTGTTGTTCGGAGCGGGCGGAGCTGGCCGGCATGGTCGCGCTCGATGTCGGGCAGGTCGCGCAGCCAGGCCGGATCGATGCGCCGGGTTGGCGTCTTGCCATGGCGCGGTGTCAGGTCGAGCGTGACCAGTTCTGCGTTTGGCCGCGCCAGATACCGCCCGGCGGAGGCTCGACTGCCAACCAGGTTCTCCCGCTGCATACCGCCCTGCAACGGCCGCGCCGCAAATATGACATTGCCGGCGACGAGTTGCGTGTACGGGTTGTGTTCCGGCTCCAGCACGCTGATGCCGTTGCCGCTGGCGACCACCGTGTTGAACAGCACCCGCACCTCACGTGGCACGTCGTTGTGCGGCTGGATGCGAATGGCGTCGGGGCCGTCGGTGACGAGCAGGTTGTTGTACAGCGCCAGATTGCCTTCTCCCTGAAACAGGGATTCACCCGGGTTCTGCCAGAACAGGTTGGCGTAGATCAGTGTGCGGTCGTGCATGCCCTGCCCCGTCTTCGGCATGTGTCCAATCAGCACATTCGGCCGCGCCATCGGGCCGGGCGGGCCGGCATGGGTGCGGTCGAACAGGTTTTTCCGGATGACGGTGTCGTGTCGTTCGCCCGCGCCCGGCAGGTTTTCAGGTCGTGGCAACTGGTGCTTGATCTGCAGGTTGTAGCCAACCGTGTCGCTGATTGTGTTGTCTTCGATCAGGCCGGCGACGAACGGCGCCGCACCGTTCGAATTACCGAAATACATGCCGGTGCCAACGCGTTCAATGCGATTGCCGCGCACCACCCAGCCGAACGCCGGGCACTTGGTCGAAATGCCGACGTTCTGCTGCGAGGCCGCGTGGTCGTGGATATAGAGATTCTCCAGCGTCACGAAATGCGCATAGGCGGCGTGGCCTTCCGCCTTCACCGCATCTACCCGCTGATTGCCGCCATCCAGTTCGAGGTGTTGAATTTGAAGATGCCGCACATCGACCAGGCTGACGGTATTGGCGCCGGCGCGGGCGATGAAGCGCGCGCGCGGTCCGGTTGCCGGCCCGGCGATGACGATCGGGCGTCCGGGCTCGCCGCTCAGGCCGCGCAAGGGCAGGCCGCGCTCATAATCGCCGGCGCTCAGCAGCAGGCGATCGCCGGCGGTCAAACGCGGCAGGAAGGTGCGGTAATCGTTAGGCCCGGCGACAAAATCAGCCGCTACCGCAATGCCGGCCAGGCAGCCGGCACAGCACAGCCAAGCGGTGACGAGTGCGTGTTTCAGCCTGGCACCGGCGCTGGGCATTGGGTACGACTTCCGATTGCCGCCAGCGACAAACTGTTCTCCAACCGGCGCACCAGTGCATGCGTGCTCTGACGACCGGAATCGAGCACGATGTCGGCGGTATCCATATAGAGCGCATGCCGCACGGCATACAGTTCCTTCAACTTGCCGAGCGGATCGTCGGTTTGCAGCAGCGGGCGGTTCTTGTCATGCCGCGTGCGCATGAATAATTCCTGTGGCTGGCAACGCAAATACACCACAGTGCCGCGTTCCTTCAGCGCGGCACGGTTTTCCGGCGCCAGGATTGCACCGCCGCCGGTGGCCAGCACAATGCCTTGCAGCTGGCTCAATTCATCGATGACGCAGATTTCGCGACGACGAAAGCCGGATTCGCCCTCGATTTCGAAAATCGTTGGAATGGAAACACCGCAGCGGGCGACGATTTCATGATCGGAATCATAAAAAGCCAGGCCGCGATTGCGCGACAGAATCTTGCCGATGGTGGTCTTGCCTGAACCCATCAGGCCAACCAGAAATATGTTGCAACTTGGAATCATGGCGAAATTGTAACCGGCCTGCTTTACCCGTTGAGAAGGTGGCTCAGCGCCCGTGCCGCCGGCTCAGCAAACGTTCCAGCGCGTCTTTCAGCTCACCCTCCGGCAGACTGGTTTCCAGCGCCTTGAAGGCATTCAGTCCCGCCACCGGAATGTCATGCTTTTCCGGAATTGGCGGCAGGCTCCAGTCGGCCCGAATCTTCACCTTGATGCTGTTGACTGGTGTATCCGGTTGATTCAACACGCTGGCCACCCCTTTGGCCTGGGCCCGCACCCGGCTGGCGGCGGCGCCGTTGGCGCAATAGATCACCGCCACATCGGCCTGCACCGAAGCGATGCGACAGGCGCGCGCCACTGCGGCGGGAACGATGCCGGCAAATCGACGGTTGAGTCCGAACAGCCGCTCAGCCTCCGGCAAGGCCACCGCGAACTGCGGTTCCGCCTGCAACAAACCGCGAACTCGCAACAGAGAAAAGGGACGCATGAAAAAAGCGGAAACCGAGGTCAGGAAGGCTGAAACGGCGGCATGGTAGCATTCGCCGCAATCGCGAACTCGGTTCGCGAACTCGGTTCGATTTCGTCCTCCATTACGCCCTGTCCTCCGTCACATTTCCCATGATTCCCAACATCCTGAAAAAAATCTTCGGTAGCCGCAATGATCGTCTTCTGAAGCAGTTGCGTAGCGTGGTCAACAAGATCAATGCGCTGGAACCCGCGTATCAGCAACTTGACGATGCGCAATTGCGCGCCAAGACCGCTGAATTCAAAGCCCGCATCGAAAAGGGCGAAACGCTCGATGCGCTGCTGCCGGAAGCCTTCGCCGTCGTCCGCGAAGCCGCTGTGCGGGTGCATGGCATGCGCCATTTCGACGTCCAGATGATCGGCGGCATGGCGTTGCATCAGGGCAAGATTTCGGAAATGCGCACCGGCGAGGGCAAGACGCTGATGTCCACCCTGCCCGCCTATCTGAATGCGCTGTCCGGCAACGGCGTCCACATCATTACCGTCAACGATTACCTGGCCAGCCGGGATGCGGATCAGATGGGCCGCATCTTCAACTTTCTCGACGTCAGCGTCGGCTGCAATCTGTCGCAGATGTCGCATGAAGAAAAGCAGGTCGCCTACGCCGCAGACATCACCTACGGCACCAACAACGAATTCGGCTTCGACTATCTGCGCGACAACATGGTGTTTCAGCCGTCGCAACGCGTTCAACGCAAACTGAATTACGCCATCGTCGACGAGGTCGATTCGATCCTGATTGATGAAGCCCGCACGCCGCTGATCATCTCCGGCCAGGCCGACGACAACGTCGCCATGTACCAGCAGATCAACCAGATCCCGCCGCGCCTGACGCGGATGGAACACGAGCCGAAAATCGACGAACCGCCGCCGCCCGGTGACTACTCGGTGGATGAGAAAGCGCATCAGGTGCTGCTCTCCGAAGCCGGCCACGAGAAGGTCGAGGCGATCCTGACCGAACTCGGCATCCTGGCGCCCGGTACCAGCCTGTACGACGCCGCCAATATCTCGCTGATGCACCACATCTATGCCGCGCTGCGCGCGCATGTGCTGTATCACAAGGATCAGCATTACGTGGTGCAGGATGGTGAAGTCATCATCGTCGACGAATTCACCGGTCGTCTGATGCATGGCCGGCGCTGGTCGGATGGTCTGCATCAAGCGGTGGAAGCGAAAGAAGGCGCAAACATTCAGCGCGAGAACCAGACGCTGGCTTCGATCACCTTCCAGAACTACTTCCGCATGTACCAGAAGCTGTCCGGCATGACCGGCACGGCGGATACCGAAGCCTATGAATTCCAGCAGATCTACGGCCTGGAAACGGTGATCATCCCGACCAACAAGCCGATGATCCGGATCGACAACTCCGACCGCGTCTACCGCACCGCCGACGAAAAATGGAAGGCGGTGATCGAGGACATCCGTGATTGCCACAAACGCGGCCAACCGGTGCTGGTCGGTACCACTTCGATCGAAATCAACGAATTCCTGTCCGCGCTGCTGACCAAGGAAAAGCTGCCGCATCAGGTACTCAACGCGAAACAGCATGCCCTGGAAGCGCAAGTCGTGGCACAAGCCGGCTTGCCGGGCGGCATCACCATCGCCACCAACATGGCCGGCCGAGGAACCGACATCGTGCTAGGCGGCAGCATCGCCAAGGAACTCAATGCGGTGCATGCCGATGAGAGTCTGAGCGCGGAAGAAAAAACCGCCGGCATCGCCGCCATCAAAGCCCAATGGGCGCCTTTGCACGCGACCGTGATCGCTGCCGGCGGCCTGCATATCATCGGCACCGAACGGCATGAATCGCGGCGCGTCGACAACCAGTTGCGCGGTCGTTCCGGCCGTCAGGGCGATCCGGGTTCCTCACGTTTCTATTTGTCGCTCGACGACTCGCTGCTGCGCATCTTCGGTGGTGAACGCCTGAAGATGATCATGGAAAAACTGAAGATGCCGGATGGCGAGGCCATCGAGCACACCATGGTGAATCGCTCGCTGGAATCGGCACAGCGCAAGGTCGAGCAGCGCAACTTCGACATTCGCAAACAACTGCTCGAGTACGACGATGTCGCCAACGATCAACGCAAGGTGATTTACCAGCAACGCAATGAACTGCTGGAAACCGACAATATTTCGGATGGCATCACCGGCATGCGCGCCCAGGTGCTGAACCTGACCATCAACAATCACATTCATCCCGGCAGCATGGCCGAGCAGTGGGATATCAGCGGACTCGAACAGGCGCTGGCCAGCGAATTCCTGCTCGACTGTCCGGTCCAGCAATGGCTGGCGGCGGATGAACGTCTGGACGAACACGGCCTGCGCGATCGCATCGTAGAAGCCTCCAACCAGGCTTATGAAGCCAAAGTGCAAATGGCCGGCAACGACAACATGCGGCAGTTCGAGCGTTCCATGCTGCTGCAAAGCCTGGACAGCCATTGGCGTGAACACCTGGCGGCAATGGATCATCTGCGCCAGGGCATCCACCTGCGCGGCTACGCGGCGAAGAACCCGAAGCAGGAATACAAGCGTGAGGCGTTTGAGCTGTTCGAACGCATGCTGGAAACCATCGCGCACGAAATCACCCAGGTCACCATGACCGTGCAGATTCGCAGCGAAGCCGACGTCGAAGCGGTGGAACCGCAGGAAAATCTGGCCAACGTGCGCTACCAGCATGCCGACTATGACACGGCGCTGGCACCCGACGCAGATGCCGAAGTGGCGTCCGGCCAACAACCGATCGAACGCCAGTACGCCAAAGTCGGCCGCAACGATCCTTGTCCGTGCGGTTCCGGCAAGAAATACAAGCACTGCCACGGCAAACTGGCCTGAACATCATGCCTTACTACATCTACAAGATCGGCCCGCTCAACATCCTGGAAAAGCTCGGCATTGCGGAGAGCTTCAAGGAGGCCAAGAGCCTGGCCAATGAACATCGTAAACACCTGCTACCAAACAGCGGTCAGACGGTGAAGATGACCTTTGCCGAGAACGAACTCGCTGCGGAAGATGTACTTTCCCAACCGAGAGAAGGCGAAGTCGGTCTGATCGGGGACGACTACTAACCCCACCTTTTCAACTGCCATGTCCGGCTACAACGAATCCGCCTACAAGCAAGCCCGCGATTCCGCCATCGCGTTGCCTTGCCCGTTTGAACGTGCGTTGTTGTCGCTCTGCGCGGTGTGTGGCAAGTCAAGGAAACTGCTGTTGGCAGAGCGGGAAGCAATTACCTGCACGGAACAGCGCGCCAATTCGCAGTGCATCGAATTTCATCAAGCCTTGCACGCCAATGCCCGCTTCGCGCTGCATATCGACCCGAATCAGCCTTGGCCTTTCGGTAAGGAAATCCGCGCCCAGTGCGGCGGCATCCTTGGCTTGCGCGATATGCTGACGACACCGGAAAACAATCCCGGTAGCGATATCTCGCATGTTTTGAATGTCGGGCTGACTCGCTACGGCGAGATCGCCGACTTCCCCTATTCGGAAATCATGCGCGCCATCGTGCATTACCAACCACGCAAGCGGCGCAGTGATACCTCGGAGTGATCACTGGCTAAAACGGGATTTGACGTGACAGCCTAGTGCACCGGTCCATGGCTGTGGCTCGACAGCCTGACCAGGTCGCCCACTTTCAGATCAAGAAATGCCGCTGCATTGGCCCGATTCGCGGCGATTTCGATCAAACCAGCGCTGTTCTGATACCAAAACAATTCACCCTTGCCGGCATCGGAAAAGACACGCCGCCAAGGCAGTGTTTTGCCTTTCACCTCAAGTTGCGATGTGGCATCCGCGAGACCGCCGCGAATGCCGGTCCAGGCATTGCCGAAGTGGTCGATATAGAGAACGCGGGGTAGATCGGAGGCATCGAACTGGATGTTTGGTTCGGCAACCAGCGTCAGCTTGTCAGCCGGGAATTGACCTGCGGCGATCCAGGCTGCGATGGGGGCAAACAGATCCCGGCCATGAAACGTTTCCGACAATCCTGCCGGACGCCAATGGATGTGCCAACTGCGATGCTGCTGGGCGCGCGCCGCGACGATGGAGAGCAGACCGTTGTCCGGACCGACGAACCAGCGACCATCGGCTTCGACCACCAACGCCTCGCGCGCGCCACCGACGCCGGGATCCACGACACAGAAAAACACGCTGCCCACCGGAAACGATGGCGCCAAGCCAGCCAGCAATTGAGCACCGGCGTGGGCGTTGTAATCCGGCACCGCGTGCAGCAGGTCGATCACACCCACGCCGGGCGCCTCAGCAGCCATTACGGCCTTGATCTGGCCGACATAGGGGTCATGCCAGCCATAGTCGGTAAACAGCACCAGTAGCGGAACCGCTTGTGAACCTGAAGACGTTCCGGCGCTGCCCACCTCAGTTACTCCTTGCTGCCGCAGCCGCAATCACCCGCGCGTGGCGTGTCGGAATATTTCTCTTCTTCCAGCTTGTCGCGGTTGGCGAGATATTCGGCTTTCACGAGTTCGGCACGCGCCTTCAGGCGTTCCATGCGCTGTTCGTAGGCGCCATCGCGCTCTTCCAGGAATTTCTCGTTGAACAGCACGTGCTTCAGGAAGTTGTAGCCGAATTCGATCAACGCTTCATCGTCGGTCAGCAGAACGGTCATCACTTCGACCGGTACGTCGTAGGTGCGGTTGAACGAATCACTGGCGACGAAGGCGCGGAAGCGGTCGACGTCGTAGCTGGCCATGAAGAACAATTGATTCGAGATTTCCGGCGGTTTTCCGATGCCGGGGCCGGCGGATTTGCGCTTCAGCACCAGTTGTCGCCAGCCACGACCCTTTTCGTCATAGACATCGACACCCTGTTCCTGGCGATATTCGTCGATGGTCAGCGAACGCGGCTCCTGATGACCCAGGCAATGCTTTTCCTGCACAAAGGCATAAGAGGTACGGTCAACGAATTCCTCCTGGTTACGCATCGACAGCAGCGCGACCGGGTAGTAGCGACAGGCAGTCGGACGGTCTTCGTATACGCCACAGCCTTCAGGCCGCATGAACTGGCAGGCGGTGCCACCTTCGACCGGGCGGAATTTCACGCCGGGCATGCCGTCCTGGTCCATCTCGTAAGGCACGGTATAGGCCTTGAGAAACTCGCCGGACGACATCTCCAGCCGGTTTTTCAAGCGCAGGATGTCATACGGTGTCAGCGTGATATCGATGTTGGCGCAACAGGCATTCCAGCAGCCGACGTCCTTGTGGCAGCGGAATTGGATCACCTTGTCGCCGCTCAGCATGTTGGGGCTGACCGGGCTCAGCTCGAAGGGAGCCTCATCGGCAAGATTCTTGAATTGGCTTTCGTCCATGATCGACCTCGAAAATTGCGGAACGGAATGAAGGGGGGATATTGGGGAGTAAAGCGTCATTCGCAAGGGCCCACCCTTGAGAATGACGGTTCAAAAAAGCCAGATGAAAAAAAACGGGCGCCTTGTGAGCGCCCGCTTCTTTACTTACAGCGCCCGATTAGTGGGGGGCTGCTGCCTTGAACAGCTTGGACTTGTCCACCAGATCGAAGTGCGCGCGCTTGAAGTTGGTCCACTTCTGCGTGGTCTTGTCATAGATGGAGTTGCCGAAACACTTCCAGTTTTCTTCATCGACGAAGTTCTTGTCGGTGCGGTAGTAGAAGCCGGGGTAACGGCTTTCTTCACGGAACTGAATGTGCTTCATGTGGGCTTCCGCCGTCAGGATACGGTGGTAGTTTTCCCAGGCGCGGAGCAGTTCGTGCAGGTCTTTCGCACGCATCTTCATCGCGTCTTCCTTCAGCATGTTCAGCTTGTCTTCCGCAACTTCCAACATCTTGTCGTTGGTGTTGTAGTAGGTCGCGACGCCGGCAACGTACTCGTCCATGATCTTCTGCAGACGGAACTGCAGCATCTTGGGCGTGATGTAGTTGGGGTTGACGTCGATGGCGGTGGTGTAGTTGATCAACAGCGGTGTCGAGTTCAACTTTCAGATCCTTGTTGTCGATGCAGTACTTGACCATCGCCTTGGCAGCCAGACGGCCTTCGGTGTGCGAACCAGAAGAGAACTTGTGGCCGGCAGCGCCCACGCCGTCGCCGGCGGTGAACAGACCCTTGACGGTGGTCATGCCACGGTAGCCCCAGTTCCAGCCGGAAGGCAGGTGAGCCGGGATCTTGTCCTTGTCGGCGTGCAGTTCTTCGGTCGGAGCGCCAACGTCAGTCGGGCCGGAAACCCAGATGCCGCAGCAACCGGAGTGTGAACCCAGCAGGTAGGGCTCGGTCGGCATCAGTTCGGAGTTCTTCTTCTCCGGTTCGACGTTTTCGCCAACCCAGATACCGCACTGACCAACGCACATGTCCAGGAAGTCTTCCCAGGCTTCGGCTTCCAGGTGCTTCACTTCGCGAGCAGACAGCGTCTCACGCAGCTTGCCGAGGGCGGTCACGGTGTCCATCCAGATCGGACCACGGCCTTCCTTCATTTCCTTCAGCATAACGTGGTTACGCAGGCAGGAAGCGGGAACGGCAGCCTGACCGTACGGGGGGTACTGGTCCAGCATGGCTTTGTTCTTGGTCAGATAGTCTTCGCCGTAGCCGTTGGTGGCGCGGGCTTTGAACAGCAGGAACCAGGCGCCGACCGGGCCGTAACCGTCTTTGAAACGGCAAGGCACGAAGCGGTTTTCCATCATGGTCAGCTCAGCGCCGGCTTCAGCAGCCATCGCGTAGGTGGAACCAGCGTTCCAGACCGGGTACCAGGCACGGCCGGTACCTTCACCGACGGAACGCGGACGGAAGATGTTCACGCAACCACCGGCAGCCAGCAGGATGGCCTTGGCTTTGTAAACGTGCAGGGTGTGATTACGCGTCGAGAAACCCACAGCGCCGGCGATGCGGTTGCTGTCGTTCTTGTCGTTGATCAGCTTGACGATGAAGATACGCTCTTCGATACGACCCATGCCGAGAGCCTTCTTGGCGGCTTCAGCGACGATCCACTTGTAGGATTCGCCGTTGATCATGATCTGCCACTTGCCGGAACGCACGGGCTTGCCGCCG
>JAIFLB010000013.1 GCA_020049245.1 Betaproteobacteria bacterium
CGCAAAGGCTTCGACCCGACCAGATTTCAGTCCCCGCCGGCCAAGAGAACGCGAACAAGCCCCTTCCGTCGTACCTGATGCAGGTGGCTAGCCAGCTACGGTAGCCACACGTTCGGTGAACGGCTTGCAAGATACCAAGGGGGCAACCTCCCGGCAAACCTGCTTGATGATCTGGTAAATCCAGCCGGTCACCGCGCGGGTGTCCTTGAGGATGCGTTCGCGGAGAGGCGGGGCCAACTGTTGACGCAATGTCTCGATGACGGGCTGATCGACATGCTCCTTGCCCAGAGCTTTCAGGGCCTGCACCAGCAGGCCGCTCTCCCGATATTTGAACCCTGTGTCTTTCAAGGCAGATTTCCTGAAGGCCAAAGTCTGCTCGCCGTTTTCTCCAATCGCGTATTCACGGCTTGGACCATCGGAGAGATAGACCCACTTGCCGGGCACCTGCGTGGAAAGTCCCAACTGGTTCAGGGCCGTGTCACCGGAAGGCAGGATGCGCCAGTTGAACTTGCGAGCCAGCGCCTGGGCCACCTGATCGACATCCGGACTCAGTGTCTGGCCCAGTAGCTCGCTATAGCGAGGGTAATCATAGACGCCATGGCAGACCCGACGAATGGTGCCGATTTTGGACAGACTGGAAAGCGCCTGATGGATGTTGACCTCGCCAAACTCGGCAACGAAATCAATCTTGGTGAACGCCCACCCCCTGCCGCGTCCATAGACCCTTGAAAGTATTTTTTGATCAATTGGTTGCATCAATCTATATGGCAAATATTTTCAGGAAAAAAGCATCGTTTTGCTGAACGTAGCGCAGCCAGGATTGAGGTGCCATGGGGATTGTTCGAATGGAAAAGTGGAAGGTCCAGAAGGGGGCAAGAAATGGGCAAGATATAGCGGCGGGAAACAGTAAGCTTGCTTTACTCGGCTGACGGACTTGGCGGATGGCCGCCAGAAGCGCGATGTGGGTGGATGGCCGATTTTCTTGTGATCGCGCCTCTGCTCAATGTTCCGATTCTGGCAGGTGCCCCACCTTTACAAGGATCAGGCAACCTTCGCGGCTGAAGGGTGTGTGCTGGCTCAGGTGCGGACTTCTGATCCAGGTACCTGCCGGATAGCGCCCATGTTCGTCCTCGAAGACGCCTTCGACGACATAAACCTCTTCGCCACCGTAGTGCCGGTGCGGCGAAAAATAGGTTTCCGGCGCCCAATGCACCATCGCCGTGTGCTGGCCGCCGAACTCGGACAAGGGCAAGACCTTCAGACCTTTAACCAGGCCTGGCCGCCAGATTGCATTGACCGTGTCGACCACGCTGGCGGCTTGATCAAGGACATCCAGATGATGCTGTTTCACAAACAGCGTGCAGCCAGACCTGGTCATTCGGTCAGGCGTTGAACCGGGCGGGGTTTTGATGAACGTGCCAGGGCCATAGTCTGCGTTCGCATCCGAGAGGCTGCCGTTCAGAACGAGGATCTCCTCGCCGTATTCAATCAACTGTGCATCCAGTTGCGTGCCTGGCGCGTATTCGACGATGAACGTGGTGCGGGCCTCGCCCGTTTCACGCTCGATCCAGCGGTATTGCGCGGTTGATGCGGATGCCGCCTGCCAAGGCTGGTTTTGGGTTTCCACGACACTGCGTTCGGAGAAGTTCATGGTTCGTGTCTATTCCTGTGGTTGATCCGGCCGACTCATCTGCACATTCTCCGCAAGCATCGGGAGAATCATGTTCGCGTCGTCTTCGGCAGTTTTGCTGACTCGGCGTTCCACCGGCCAGGCCTGCATGGCGTCGGCGGTATAGGGTCTGATCAGCGCTTCGATGTCTTGCACCGGCCCGGCCAGCCATTTCGCCCAGTCCTCCGCTGCGATGATCACCGGCATACGGTCGTGAATGGGTTGCATGATTTCATTCGGCCCGGTTGTGATGATGCAGCAGGTACGCAAGATGTCGCCGTTGGGCGATTTCCAGGCTTCCCAAAGGCCGGCCATGGCCATCGGGAGGCCAGATTTCAGGCTGATGAAGTGCGGTTGTTTGAGCTTGCCCCGGGCTTGCCATTCGTAAAAGCCGTCCGCCGGGATCAGGCAACGGCGGCGTTTGAACGCGTCCCGAAAAGAGGGTTTCTCGGCAACCGATTCGCCGCGTGCATTGTTGAGCTTGTTGCCGATGCCGGGGTCTTTCGCCCAGTTCGGCACCAGTCCCCATTTGAGTTGGTGCAGCACACGCTGGCCTTCCGGCGATTGGCGGATGGCGGCAATCTCGGTGCCGGGCGGGATGTTGTATCGCGGCGTCAGATCGACGCATTCATGCAGACCGAAGCGGGTGACCAGTTCCGCCGGCGGGGCCTTGAGGGCGAAGCGTCCGCACATGAGAAGTCCGGCGCTTATTTCTTCTTGGCCTGGCCCTTGGCCATATTCATCGCGCTGGCCAATGCGGTGCCGAGCTTGCAGCGAGCGACTTTGTTCATGCGGTATTCCAGATTGTTGTGAGGAGAAGAGGCTTGATTATTCGGCCCGAGACATTCAGCTGTCCACATGTTCAACCTCGAAACCCCGGTTGAACGCGTCCAAGTCCGGGCCTGCCGGAAAGGCCGGCAGCGTTGCACCTTGCGGGGAGTGGCCAAGCGCGGCATCGACCCCAACCAGGTTGTATTGCTGTCAGAAGCACCAGGTTCTAAGGTTCGGCAAGGCGCCCGATATGGATTAACAGGGTGTCGAAAAACGTGAAATCTTTGAATAACCGTCACCCCGGCGGATGCTGGGGTCCAGAAGCTGTTGACCTCGGATACAACCATTCCGGGGTGCGGTGACGGAGCCTTTCTGCCTGCCTCGAATGCTGCAAATTGCCAAACCTGAAAGGAGTAACGATGAAAACCCTCGACATTGATGAGTGTGCCGAATTCCTGAAAGTCAAAAGCACAGACGTTTCAGAAATGGTCGGAACAGGCGAACTGCCCGGTGCCCGGATCGGCCGGGTTTGGGTTTTTCTGGAAGACGACCTGGTCGACTATGTGCGCAATCAGATTCGAAATCAGCGGCGCGAACGCCAGTCAGCCCAGTTTGAGAAACAACGGGAAGAAGGACGTAATCTGGACCAAGACAACCTGGCCACGCTATCGACGGTTCTGCACAGCCGGCGAAGTTCAATATCCCCATCACCAAGCCTTACTGCCAACCAGGTTGCATAGGTGTTCATGCGCCACCTTGTTTGACTTTGCCCCCCGAACTCAGTGAGCGGAATCGTAGATTCTTGCGCCACGCTCTTGTTCTTCCCCGTCCAGCCGGGTGGCCACTGGCGAGTGACCGATTACTCAATTCACCCATCGGGTGCGGTGGCAAAGCGGTAGGAGGCTCCGCTTGCGGGCCGATGCCACGACGATCGCGCCGCAAGCGGACGCTCCTACAACGCGGTCAAACTGCCGGATTTAGGTTCAAACCTGAAGCAATCGACTGATTTCCTCGACGTAGCCGCCGAGTTTTTTCTGTAATCGAGATTTTTGTGCGGGCGTGGCATGTTTCACCATCCAGGCAACGATCGACACCCATTCCTGCTGTTGCAACTTCCAGGCTTGGTCATAAACCGGATCGCGGCGTCGCTGGGGATCCAGCATAAGACTGCGCAATTCGGCTGAAAACAACTTGGTGTCGGGCTTGCTTTTAAGTAACTCAAGCAGTTCGGTTTGCCAGCGTTGACGATTATTCAGATGCATTTCGTCAAGCAGCGGCAAGGCATCGACGCGCTTGATCAAATCGGCTTCCTGAGTAGTCGACAATCTGCCGAACCACCCTTCAAATTGCTTGACTGCCTTCTTCGCCCGCAACGAACGGCGTGCGTCCGGCGTCAACACGATGTCTTTGGCTAACTTTTGGTTGTCTTTCGCCAGTTTTCTTTCCAGATAAGCAATCTGCGCCGGTTCCAGACGACTCAGCAGCAGCAGCGCATCCGGCAGGAGTTGTTCAAGGGTGCGGTTCAGCGTGAGCACGCTCGCCGTATAAATTGCTTGAATTTCGTCCTCTTTAGGCGCCCCCGCTGCAAGCAAATGGGAATCCCGCAGCAGACGCTGCACATGCCCCAGTTCATGGCTGCGATGCCAGACTTGCAACTGAGTCAAACGAGGTCTGAGCCAGGTTTTCTGCTCAGCCGTCAGATTGACCCAGTCATCAATTTTATAAGCCAACAACCAATCCGCATTCCGATAAGACAGCATCCCCAGGCTGCAGCCGGACACCAGCAGCACGGACAGCATCAGAACCAGAAAACGACGTATGGAATGCATCTCGGTGTTTGTTGCTGATTGATTGAATGCTGAATCCGATTCGTTCAGGCCGATTTTGTTCTCATATCACCCTTGATTGTCATGGCCACAGAAAAGAGCAGCGCCTGGTAGACGGCCTCGCTCCGTTGTCTGGGAGAGGGACAGGCTTGCAATCGATGCATTAACCTGAAACCTCTGTTGGAGTCAGATTCATCGCCGAGAAGCATTGTGGATGCTGGTGAGTGGCCGATTTCTCAATTCACCCATCGGGTGATGCGGCTAAGTTGTAGGAGGCTCCGCTTGCGGGCCGATTTCACAAGGCTCGCGCCGCAAGCGGACGCTCCTACAACGCGGTCAAACTGCCAGTTTTAGGACTAATCCTTCTCTTTCTCTCCTTCCTCTTTCTCTCCTTCCTCTTCCTTACCAGCGTCCTCCTTGCCAGCCTCTTCCTTACTGCCTCCACCTTCCAGGCCAATCGCTTCTTCAGCGGTTTTCTTGGCGCTGTCGATCGCCTCCTGAGCGGATTTTTTCGCCAGATCGCCAGCGTGCTGGGTGGCTTGTTCGCAACCAGTCAGCGGGAGCGCGATGATCAGCGCGGTCAACCATATTGTCTTGTTCACGGAATCAATCTCCATTAAGGGGAAGTAAAACGGTTCATTGCCACGGCTTCAACGTGGGCAGACAAGCGTTCAGATCTATAGTTCGCGGCATTGACAAGCCACTTCTTCTCCTGATTCTCGCCCCTAATTCAGGCATCCCATTTTTCATAATGAACTCGGCGTTAAAGGAACCCATCAAGGGAAGGCTTGCCAGATGCTGGGTTATGAGAGACAGACGCAAGGTAGGCTCCGGCCCGCATTCGCTGCAATCCGCAGAGCGCTCAGTTCTGCATCTTTTGGAAAGAAGATCCTATGCCCAACACCCGAAGCCCAAACGCCATTCGTCTGGAGTTCGCTCCCGATTCGCTGGTTCAAAACAACCTGTCGGGTGCGGCCTTCACCGGCGACTGGCTCTGGGTGGCAGGCGACGAAGCCTGTGGCCTGGATCGCCTGCGCCGGCTCGACGCTGTGGGCGCGGAGTCCTTGCGTTTCGGCGAAGTCCGCGACTTCCCGCTGGCCGATCTGCTGGACCTGCCCGGCGCAGCCGACGAAGAGGCTGATCTGGAAGGCATGGCGGTGGCCGATGGCTACCTCTGGGTGGTCGGGTCGCATGGTCTCAAGCGCAAGAACGCCAAGCCTGACCGTGACCACGCCGATAACGCCAAGCGGCTGGCAAAGGTGACACTCGACGCCAACCGCCGCCTGCTGGCGTGCCTGCCCATCGAACCCGACGCCCAGGGGGAACCCTGCCTGGTGCGCCAGGCGCAGGACGGCCGCCGGGCACTGCGGCTGAAGGGCGATGCGCAGGAAAACCTGCTCACCCGCATCTTGGCCGACGACCCCCACTTCGGGCCCTACATGGCGATCCCGGGCAAGGACAACGGCTTCGACATCGAAGGCCTGGCGGTGGATGGCCGCCGGCTGCTGCTCGGCCTGCGTGGCCCGGTGCTGCGCAGCTGGTCGGCATTGCTCGAAATCGCCATCGAGTTGCGCGGGGATCAGCTCCGCCTGGCACCTCTGGACGACACTGGCACGCTGCTGCGCAAGCATTTCCTGCAGCTCGACGGTCTGGGTGTCCGGGATCTGCACTTTTCCGGCGATGATCTCTACATCCTGGCCGGTCCGACGATGGTGCTCAACGGCGATATCCGTGTCTTCAAATGGCCGCTCGCCCGGCCCACGATTAGCGCCAATCGTGAACCGGTGCGGTTCGAAACGGCGCTGACCGAGTCGGTTTCGCTACCCCACGGCCACGGCACCAATCGCGCCGAGGCGATCTGTGACCTGCCGCCCGCGATGGCCGATGGCAAGCCTCGCTGGCTGGTGCTTTACGACGCCCCGGGGGCTGATCGCCGGGACGGCGAACACACCGTCTTTGGCGATCTGCTGCGGCATGAATGAGTGTCCTGCTGCATATCTCCGATACGCATTTCGGCACCGAACAGCCGCCGGTGGTCGAGGCTCTGGTCGCCCTGGCAGCTCAGCAGCGGCCGGATGTAGTGGTGCTGTCGGGAGACATCACGCAGCGCGCTCGGCCCGCCCAGTTTCGCGCGGCCAAAGCCTTCGTCGACCGACTCGGGGCGCCGGTTCTGGCCATCCCCGGCAACCACGACATTGCGTTGTTCGACCTTTGGGCGCGGCTGACCCGTCCCTACGCGCGCTACGCCACGGCGTTCGGGACTGATCTCGAACCCGTGCACGCATCGCAGGATTTGCTGATCGTAGGCGTCAACAGCACGCGCGCATGGCGGCACAAGAACGGAGAAGTGTCCACGGCGCAGATCGATCGCGTGGCCAACCTGCTGATCGCAGCCAGCCCGCAGCAGCTGCGCGTGGTGGTGGTGCACCAGCCAGCGGCCGTGCACCGGGCCGAGGATCGCGCCAACCTGTTGCGCGGCCACACTGCCGCCCTGCGGGTCTGGTCTGCCGCCGGGGCCGATCTCGTCCTGGGCGGGCACATTCATCTGCCCTATACGCTGGCACAGCAGGGTTTGGCGCGGCGACTATGGGTGCTCCAGGCCGGAACCGCCGTGTCGTCGCGCACCCGCCCTGAAGCGCCCAACTCGGTGAACATCCTGCACTGGGGAACGGAGGGGGAAGATTGCCTCATCGAGCAGTGGGACTTTGCGCGCGACGAGCAAATATTTGTCCGCACGACGGTCACACCCGTAAAGCCGGAGCGCGGCTGATTGCACGGCGGTTGCTAACCCACCACCGGTCAGCTTTGCGTTTTCAAATCAGCAAGGCCGCGACAAAAATGCCCACCATGATGAAAGCCAGCACCACTTTGGCGATCAGCCCCAGCATGATCCCGATCCAAGTGGCGACGCCGACTTTGACGGCGCGTGTCTGGTCTTTCCGCGCCAGGTACTCGCCCACGGCGGCACCGACCAAGGGCATGAAGAACACGCCCAGCAAGCCCATGAAAAGACCCAGCACCGTGCCCACCGCCGCGCCGAGCAGGGCCAGTTTGCTGGCACCGGCTCTTTGGGCGCCCATGAACCCGGCAACATAGTCCAAACCCCAGGCCAACACCGCCAGCACACTGACCACCACCACGGTGGACATGCCCACACGCGTAAAGTCGTCGATCCACGCCCCCAGCACGATGCCGCCCCAAACCAACATGGTGCCCGGCAAAACGGGCAGCACGGTACCTGCCAAGCCCAACAAGACCAAGGCGGCTGACAATATCCATAACAAGGTGATTTCCAAGATAAATCCTCGAGGTAGAAATAAACTGCATACAGTAAGTCATATGGATCTGTCTCGTGATCCATCCGGTTAGCGTTGATCCCGCAATCTGCCTGACTTCGCGCCGTTTTTCATCTCTTCAACTGTGGTTAATCGTGCGTACCATTTATCTGATTCTCATCGCCCCCTTTTTCCTCAGTGGCTGTTCCGTGATAGCGGTTGCGGATGCGGCCGTGTCTGTTGTGGCCACGGGTGTCAGCGTCGGCGCAACGGTTGTGGGAACGACCGTTGATGTTGCCGCGACCGGTGTCAAGGCCCTCACGGGCAGTGGTGATGAAGCGAAGAAAGACTGACGCCCTGTTCATCGGATTACCGCTTGCGTGGCGCAGATCTATGGCCTGAACACCAGGAGCCCTCGCTACCAAGCGATTTCCAGCCGGATCCGGAATCGAAATAACTGGCTTTTTGGGGTGAAATACGCACCCTGCCAGCCCTGCTCAGAAGACCTGAGGTTGTTGAAATGCATTCCTTCCGCCACTGGCTGCATCGCCGACGCTATCCCGCACGCTATGCCCAGCTAGAAATCCTGCTGCGCAATCAGGCGTTGAGTCGGGCGGATTTGCTGCGTAAACAACAGGCCGATTTTGCCGCCATCGTCGCCCATGCCGCCGCTCATGTACCGTATTACGCCGAATCCCTGGCGCGGCATCCCGGTTCGATTCCCCTGCTGGAAAAAGACGCGGTGCGGGAACGTCTGGATGATCTGCTCAGCCGGGATGCGCAACGCGACCAGGTCAAACTCGGCCACACCGGCGG
>JAIFLB010000041.1 GCA_020049245.1 Betaproteobacteria bacterium
TCCGTGGTCAGGGGGCGCTCCAGCAGAGTGTAGAGCTGGGTGCCGCTGGCGTTCAGGGCCATGCCCTCGAAGCCGCCGGAACCGGGCAGGTTGTTGGCGCCAGTGGGGATGGGGTTCTGGGGCGACTGCACGTAGGCGTTGGCGCCCAGGTTCAGGACGTTGGGGGTGCGGTACTTGTTGATCACGGTGCCGTTGGCGTCGGTCTTCACCAGGAAGGGGCCGAACTCTTCGCCGAACCACAGGTTGCCGTTGCTGTCGCGGCGCACAGATTCGATGTCCAGGTCGCCGCCGGTGAGCAGACGGCTGGACTGGATGCCGGCATCCACGGCGATGGCGCTGCCGGGGTAGGTGGCGGCGTCAGCGACGATACCGAAGCCCAGCTTGTTGTTGGCGTCGTTGAGGCCGATACGGGAGGCGGCGGTGAAGCCGGGCAGGCTGGCGCCGGTGTTGAAATCGGCGGCGCCAACGGTGTGGGCGTTCCAGTCCACGTTCACGGCGTACATGCGCAGCACGGCGTCGGGGGAGTTGCCTTTGCTGCCGAAGCCGTTGTCCACCAGCATCTGGTAGCTGCCGTTGGCGCCGTTCAGGATGCCGGAGAATCCCTGCACCGGCTGCTGGTTGACGTAGGGCGGGTTGTTGGCCGGGCTGTTGTTGTTGCTGAAGGCGAACTGGCCCGAGGTGGGGCCGTCGGAGAAGGTAGCGGCGGGCATCTCGGCCCAGCCGGTGAGGGTGTTGGCGGCGTGGACGCCGGAGGCGGCGAAGCCCAGGATCAGGGCGGCGGCGAGGGGTTTCAGATTATGCATGGGTGTTCTCCTTGACAGGTTTTCAGGTGTAAGCCCCCGCTCCAACAGGCGCGAGGGAATGTATCAATGAATCAGGCCTTGCGCCGGCGAGCGGCGAAGCCGACCAGGCCGAGGCCGGCCAGCATCAGGGCGTAGGTTTCCGGTTCCGGCACGGCGGCGGCCAGGGCGGCCACGCCGGTGTCGGGGAAATCGGTGAACACGCCGTCGACGCCCATGGTCAGGTAGTACTCCATCTCAGCCTGGGGATCGGCGAAGCCCAGCATGTAACCAATGTTGTCGTCGCGGAAGGTCCAGGTGTGGACCAGCAGGCCCTTGTCGTGGGCCATCTCGATGACACCGGTGGAGCCGTCGATGCGCCGGTCACGGGCATCCAGCACGCCATCGCCGGTGCGCTCCACGCCGTCCACCACGGTTTCCAGCAGATAGGGCTTCCAGGGGCCGATGCCGTCGGCATAGCTGGCGACAAAGTCCAGGCCGGCGTTGGTGAGCAGATCGGCAAAGGTGCGGCTATCGCCGGCCAGCTTCAGGTCGTAGGGCCGGTCGTAGGGAGCCACGCTCACATCCATCGAGCCGTCGGCGTTCACGTCCCAGGCGTCCATCAACTGCACCAGCTTGATGTCGGTCTGGGTGTTCAGGTATTGCAGGTTGGTGCTCTCGAAGGACTGGATGAATACCGGGGCGTTGCGGGTGTTGCCGTAGGCGGTATGCAGTTTGCTGACCAGGGTGTCTTCGAAATAGGTGGCACCAAATCCGTTGGCCTGGGCTTGCTGGGACATATAGGTGCTGTGCTTCAGTTCGGGGTAGATGCCCACGTTATTGGCCTTGGCCAGGGTGATCACCTCGTCCAGGGTGGGGATTTCATACAGGCCGTTGTGCGACTGATCGCGCCCGGCATTGGATTGCACCGCGCGCAGGGTCTTGATCTCGGCCAGGGTGAAGGTATCGGCGAAGTAGGCGGTGACCGTGTCGCCATCCAGGTTGCGAGTGGTCTTGCGGCTGGCGTCAAACATACTGGCGACGTTGGTGGTGCCGTCAAGTATCGGCTCGTGGCGGGCGATCAGGGCGCCGTCCTTGGTCATCACCAGGTCCGGCTCGATGTAATTGGCGCCTTGGGCGATGGCCAGGGCATAGCCTTCGAGCGTGTGCTCGGGCAGATAGCCGGCGGCGCCGGCCAGGGCCGGGGCGGCGTCGAGGGTGGCGAGAACGCAAAGGGAAAGCAGCGTGGCACGTAGTTTCACGGGTGACTCCTTGGTGGTTGGTTGGTGTGTTTGCTTCGCCGGTCGGGCGGGTTGTCCGGCTGTGAGAGATTAGGTGTCGAACGTGACAGAATTTCGACACTCAGGCTGTTAAAACGTAGTCCTAACGGCTCAGTAACGCGCCCTGATCTGTAATAAAAAACGGCCGCCCGGGAAACCCCGGGCGGCCGTCGTTACGGCTGTTTTAACTGAATCAGGCGATCTTGCGACGACGCGCCATGAAACCCGTCAGCCTGGGCCAGCGGGTATGGCACTCCACACCTCAATCTTGCCTTTCTAACCAGCCATCGTTGAGCGTATTCAGGAAAGCAACGATGTCTGCGGCTTCACCCTTGGTCAGGTGCAGATTGCCTAGCTCATCGGTATTGACGTTGTCAGACACCTCGGGATGGGGCCAGCAGCCCATTCTGTTGGCCAGGTCATCCGTTACGAAGCCTGACTTGCACACGGGTTTGGTGTCGCGGGTATTGTAGAAATCCACTACACCTTCAATCGTGGTGAAGTAACCGTTGTGCATGTAGGGGGCTGTGAGGGCGAGGTTACGCAGGGTCGGCACCTTGAATTTGCCGTCCTCACCAGCAAGATTTACAGCGCCTCCCAGCCCCTTGTCCACAAAGTGCCATCCATCCGGATTAAATTGTTTCGGCATTGCGTAGAAGCGATTACGAGGATTTCGCGGCACACCCAGGTTGTCGTAGGTGAAGTCGGTAAACAGCGGTGGGGTGCCATCCTCGGCAGGACGGTTGGGGTGGCAAGCCGCGCAATTTCCTTTGTCTTCCCGCTCGAACAGCCGCAGGCCCCGGCGTTCCTGGGGCGTTAGCTTGGCCTTCCCGGCCAGCCAGGCGTCGTATTTTGAGGTGAAGCTGTTGAAGGGGCGCGTATGTTCAAAGGCGGCTATGGCTTCTGCGATCTTGTCGTAGGCCTCTTCCGTGTCATCAAAAATGCCCTGGCCGAAAACACCCTTGAATAACGGGCTGTAGGGAGCGGCTTTGACCTTGTCCACAACCTGTTGCTTGCTGGTGTTGGCCATCTCTACCGGGTTGAGGAATGGCCCCTTGGCCTGCTCTTCCAGAGTTGTGGCGCGCCCATCCCAGAACTGACCACCTATGTAAAGGCCCTCGTCCGTGTTGTAGTGAAAATGCGGGCTGAAAGCGGCATAGGCTGCCGTAGGGGTATTGCGGTTACCAAACAACTTGGGGTTGACGCCTTGGGAGGTGGGGCTTTTCTTGTTGGGATCAGTAAAGGCGACACCACTTTCATGGCAGCTGGCGCAGGATTGCCCGGCCGGCTCTGAAAGGGAGGCATCATTGAATAACAGACCACCCAGTTTTTCCTTTGGAGGCAGGGTGCGATCCACATTCTGTTTACTTCCGCTGCCGCCCATGGCTACGGGGCTGCCCAGCAATGAGATCAATACCGTGAAAACAATGGTTTTGTGAATCATGATGCTCTCCTAACAATATCAGGATGTTTTTATCCTTAAAAATCTCGTTTAAAAGGCCACCCCTCACGAGGTGGCCTAGTTCATCTGGTGAAACTAGCTATTAGTTCGCCAGATTAATACGGTCTATCAAAGATCAAACTTTGCGACGGCGAGCCATGAAGCCCACCAAGCCCAGACCAGCCAGCATCAGGGCGTAGGTCTCGGGTTCCGGAACGGCACTGATCTCGACCATCACGTCGTTGCCGCTGGAGGGGTGCTGCACGTTGATGTAGAGCTTGCCTTCGTGCCAGAAACCACCGGTGGATTCCGCACCAGCAGTCGCCAGGGTGGCGAACACTTTAACAGACTCAGCCACGCCGTCATTATCAGCATCGATGGTCATCCACAAGTTTTCAACACCGCCCGGCTGGTCTTCAATGATGAGGATGTTGCCGAACTCATCAATGGCCAGGTTGTCGGGGCTGTTGAAAACAGAACCAACGGCCAGGCCGGTGTCAGCATCAATGGTGGCCTGGCTGGCGAACAGGCTGATCTCGTTGGAGGCCAGGTTCAGAGCGAAGACGTTGTCGTTGGTGGTGGTGGCCACGAACAGAAGCTGGTCGCCATTGCCGAGGGTCTTGATCTCAAGGTCTTCCGGACGGTCAAAGTTGGTGCCCAGGAAGTCGATGGTGTTGGGGGTGGCGCGGCCGTCCAGAATGGTCATGCCGTTGGCATCGGTCTTGACGATGGTGCCAGACTTGGCAGTGCCATTGGCATTGGTAAGGTCAACCCAGGTGTAGGCGCCGGTGGCCTCTTGGGTCATGCCGTCGCCCACACGCAACACGGAAACGACACCTTGGTTAAAGAAGTCGGCGCCGTTGGTTGCATTGGGGTTGGCGGAGGTGAACTTGAAGATACCGCTGTTGTCACGCTCGTCGATGAAGTAGAAGTTGTTGTTCGCGTCGAAAGCCAGGCCTTCGTGGGACACGCGCACGTCAGCAACGGTGATCTTGCGCTGTACGAAGTTGATGTCGTTGGCCTTGGCCAGGGGGTTGGTGACTTCGAACAGACGACCATAGCCGCTGGCAGTCTGGTGGGGATCGGACCAGGATTCCTCGGCGGTCAGGTAGGTGCCCCAGGGGGTCCAGCGGGAAGCATCACCAGCCACGAAGTTCAGAGCGCCGGGCTGAACGATGGTGGCCATTTCGCCGGTCCACAGGTCGTAGCGCTGAACACCAGCCTTGCTGGTTTCGAACGGCATAAACAGATAACGACCGGCGTCGGTACCGGTCTGGTTGGTATCGATCATGTCCCAGTTGCCACTGTTCAAGAAGTTCTTGTCGATCTGGCCTTGACGAGTAGCGAGGACTTTCTGGGTCCAGCCGGGGGCCAGGACGTAGGGAGCAACGGTTTCCAGAGCATCGCCAACGGGCAGGGTGGGGACGGTGTAAGGCACGGCGGCGTGAGCTTGGCTGGCAAAAACCAGGGCAATCGCGAGAGGCAGTTTCTTCAGGATCATGTTTTCATTTCCTATAACAATTTAATTGAATAAAGCAAGGCCTGAGTGCAGCGGGTTGGACTCAGTCCATGTAACTATCCACGATGAAGATGACGAATTCGTGAAAATTACGGCTTAAAAAAATAGCCCTTTCGGCTTATTTACAAGATGTGCTTTCCTGAAAATAAGGGCTGGGTGCAGGGCGACCTGAAACTTATCCGTAGATAAAAAATATTGCCGCGCCATCCGCGATGACCGCGTGCTGCTGCGCCAAAAGCAACGCGGCCCGTAGGCCGCGTTGCTTTTGGGTTCAGTGCTGGATGGGCGGGAATCCTTCCCGCCCTGTATCGGCTTCGTAGGCATTCCTGCCGACAATCCTCCGCGCGGCGGGTCTCGCCGCCTGCCACACCAAAGCCATGCAGCGTTGATTGTCGTTAACGCTGCATGGCTATTCCCGTCAGTCGCCTTTCGGGCCGTTATGGCAGTCGTAACAGCCCACTTTCTGGCCGGCTGCGTAGTTCACCGTTTTGCCATCGGCATTGAAGCTGCGTGCGGCTTTGACGGTGGACAGGATGCCGCCGCGATAGTCGGCGCCGTGACAGTAGGCGCAGGCGGTGCTGCTCTTCTCGGCATAGTCGCCGTGTTTTCCGACCCAAGCGCTGCCCACCGTATGCATGCCGTGCGGGCCTTTGTCGGCGGTCAACGGAACATTCTTGTGGCAGGAAGCGCATTCGCCGATGCTGCCTTCGCGACCCTGGACGTCTTTCGACAACACGTTGTCGTTGGCGTGCGAGCTGGGATATTCGGCATGGGTGCCGCCGTGGCAGGCTTCGCACTGCAAACCGCCGTGGCCCTTGCTGAAGCGGTAAAGGTTCTTGCCGGTGGCGGGGACGTTGGCGTTGGTGGCGTAGCGCGTGTCGGTCCATTTTTTCAGGATGCCGGTGGCGCTGACCGCAGCCAGTTCGCGTTTGCCGTCATGGTGGCAGGACTGGCAATCGGGCTGATCGAGCCAGCCGGTGCGCGTGCTCCTGCCGACGTTGCTCATCGTGCCGTGACAGCCTTGGCAGTCGATTGCCGCTTTGCCGTCGGTCAACACGGCATTGCCCATGACGCCGCGCAGGCACTTGGTTTCAGAGCCGGGGTGGCACTGGTAGCAGGCGTTGCGGTTGGTGATGCTGTCGAGCAAAACGCCGCTGGTGGCATCTTTGACCAGGGCGTGGCTGCTGTGTATCGCGGCGGTCAGCGGTTTGATGCCGGCAATGCCGGTTCCCGGCAAGGCGTTTGACGCATGGCATGACGCGCACAGAATCGGCTTGCCCGCCGTTGCCGTGGCAAACAGGCCGGCGGCGTTGTATCCCTTGGTTGCGAGCGCGTTCTTGTAGGTCGCGTTGGCGAGCGACTTTTCATCGTGCAAACGCAGGATATTCAGCTTGTACTCACGCTCCCCGGTTTCGCCCGCGATCCAGCCGGCGGCAGGCTTGGCAGCAGCTCCCGAGTTGGAGGCGTGGCAGGCGGCGCAGCTCATTTCATCGGAAACCGGCAACACGACGCGGGCTTGCGCCAGCTGTTTGCCGGTCGCATCCCGCGCAATCACCTTGACCATCGGATAGGGGTTCTTGCGACCGCTATCGTCATACGGCGTGATGGGTATGCCTTCAGCGACGAACTGGTTGCTGGCGGCATCCAGCGTCATCGTTTGCGGCGTGAACGAGGCGGTGGCATTGCCGGTCAGACCCGTGCCAACCGGCAGATCGACGCCGAAGATGGACTTGGCGTACTGCCAGAAATTGGTTTTGCTGGAGGAAATGCTGTTGACCGAGCCGTCGGCGTCGGCCATGGCTTCGAAGGTCAGGGTGACGCCCGAGGTGACCAGCTTGTTGTTGCTGCTGTCGATCAATTGCGCATGCAGGTTGTTGTAGGGCGGCAGGATGGAGAATACCGAGTAGTCGCCGTCCATGCAGTGCATGCCGAGGTCGTTCCAGGCCAGCAAGGTGTGCGATGTACCGACTGTGCCGCCACCACCACCACCGGTTGTGGTTGTCACGGTCACCGGGACGCTGAGCGTGGTTTTGCTGTCTTTCAGGGTGATCAGGGCTGTGCCAGCACTTTTGGCGGTCACTGTGGCTTTTGAACCGGACAGAGAAACCGTGGCGACAGCGGTTTTGGATGAGCTGGCTTTCAGGCTGCCGGAAACATTGGTCAGCGTGATCACCGACTTTGCCCCAACGACCAGATTCAACGTGGTTGGGTTGGCGGTCAATACGGGTGCGGCATTGACCGTCACCGGGATGTTGAGCGTGGTTGTCTTGTCTTTGGCCGTTATCCGCGCCGTGCCGACTGCCTTGGCGGTGACGTTGATTTTTCCGTTGGACAGACTGGCTGTGGCGATTTTTGAATTACTGCTAGTTACTTTCGCTGAGCCGGATATGTTGCTCAGAACCACCGTCGCCGTTGCCTTTGGGGACAGCGTCAATGCGTTGGGAGAAGCGGTCATGACCACTTTCGCACTGCTGCTTTCAGATTTTTCCCGATCGGCAAATGCCGGCTGGGAAAAGAGTGCCAACGGCGCAACAAGCACCGCCACTCCAAGGATGAATCTCTTGTATGTCATGACTACCTCCTGACCAGACCATGAAGACCGCGATGGCGGCTTGAACACCCATGTTCACGCCATGGGTGTGTCTAAGTTATGTGTAAAAATATTCCACGTCAATAAGGCTTTGAATTAGTGGTTGAAGTTGTCAAGGTTGATGCGGAACGGAATGTAGTGGTTGGTTTTAATGCCAGTCAGCAGGTGGTATGAAATCAAATGCCACAGAATCGCTCCCGGCTATTCGGTCGGATATCGATATGTGTGTGTAAATTACTCATATGTTAAAGTTTCCAGCCTATGCTGATGAAAACCCGCGTCTCCCTGGCGCCACCGCCCGCGTTATTGATTGCAGTACGCAGAATGCTGCGTCCGCTGGCGCGTTTGCTGATGGCGCATGGCATTCATTTCCCCGCCTTTTCCGAGCTCGCCAAGAGCGTTTTCGTCGATGTCGCGGCGCGCGACTTTCCGGATGGCGGCAGCGGTCTGACCGATAGCCGGGTATGTCTCCTGTCTGGCGTGCATCGGCGCGATGTCAAGCGCTTGCGCGCCGATGCGCAGCAATATCAAGCGCCGCAATCGGTGTCGATGGGCGCGCAGATCGTCGCCCGTTGGTGCGCTGAAGCCGTGTATCTTGACCATCAACGACGGCCCAAGCCCTTGCCGCGTTTGTTCAGCCAGGGCGGGGAGGTGAGTTTCGAACGCCTGGTGGAGAGCGTCAGCAAGGATATCCGCCCGCGCGCAGTGCTGGATGAGTGGTTGCGACTCGGCGTGGCGACGCTGGACGAGACGGACTTCGTTCATCTCACCGAGGCGGCATTCGTGCCCGCCAATGGCGTCGAGGAAAAGGCTTTTTTCTTTGGTAAAAACCTGCATGACCATCTGGCCGCAGCCACGCACAACCTGCTTGACGGTAAACCGGCCTATCTCGAACGCAGTGTGTATTACGACGGTTTGAGTGAGGAATCCGTTGAAAAACTGCGTCTGCTGTCACGCGAGCTGGGTGTGGCCGCCCTGCAGGAAATCAATCGTCAGGCGATGACGTTGCAACAACAGGATGTCGAGCGGGAAGGCGCCGATCAACGGATGACCTTTGGCGTCTATTTCTACGATGAATCGATGCGCAGCGGCGGAGGCCGCTCATCGTGAAGCGGTTGCGCCGCCTGGTTTTCGGGCTTGGGCTCTGGCTTTCCTTTGCCTACATTGCGCCGGCATTGGCCAATCCTTGCGCATTGCCTGGCAGCGAGGGTTGGGACGATGGCTCCGGCATGGGGGGCACCGGACTCAGCACGTCGGGTCTTGGCGGTACGGGGAATAGCCAAAGGAATGGCCAAAGGAATAGCCAAAACGGTTCCGGTATCGGCGGTACCGGACACGAGGCTGATGGCTCAGGCATGGGCGGCACTGGCAAACAGGCGAATTCCGGCATCGGCGGTACGGGCGTAGTCGGTCTGATCACCGGTTTCGCCAGTATTTGCGTCAATGGCGTCGAAATCCACTATGACGGCGACACGCCGGTCAGCATCGATGGCAAGCAGGGCGAGGCAGGGCAACTCGCCATCGGCCAGCTGGTTTCGGTTGAAGCGGATGGGCGCGGCAGTGAAATGCGTGCGCGGCGTATTTTTGTCAATTCTGCCGTCGTCGGCCGCGTTTCCTGGCTTGCGCCGGATGGACAGTCATTTGTTGCCTTGGGGCAGTTTGTCCGCTTGGCGCCGGAAGACGTACCGATGAAAGAGGCAGGCAGTTTCCGTCCCCGCCTGGGCGATATGGTGCGAGTCGGCGGCCTGCGCGATGCCGTAGGCGTGGTACGTGCAACCCATGTCGAACGCGTGCGACCCGACACCCCGGCCAGCGTCACCGGCCGGCTAGATGCCGCTGGGAAAGGTGTCGGCCGTATCGGCGCCATGCCGGTGATGGGGATTGGCGCTGTCGGTGTCGGCGAGCAGGTTCGCGTGGTTGGCCAGGAACGGGCAGGTGTGCTGCTGGCGCAACGGGTTGAAATCAATCCCGCAGTCAAATTTTCAGAGAAGGTAGATCGCCTGTTATTGCAGGGCATGGTGCAGACGGATGCCCAGGGTGGTATCAGCCTTGGTTACACCCGCATCCAGCCGGCAAACCGAGCGGCTGCGGCGGTGTTGAATAACGCACAGGGACAGTGGGTGCGGGTTGAGATGAAGCCGCTGGCGGGCGGCAGGCTGGGTGTGACCGATGTTCACATCGACCGTCGCTCAGTTCGCCTTGATGGCGAGAAGGAATCGAAGGCGCAACAGGATAGGCGAACCCGGAGTCAGGTTATTCCTTTGAATCAGGTGAATGCCGAAAAGGCCCCTGGTGCACCCGAGATGCGCGAACACAGGCGGGAGCGCGAGTCTGAAGTGGTCGAACGACATGAGACAAGTGAGGCGCGTGGAGCCGAGCGCATGGAACGGGGTGAAGTTGAGCGGGTGGAGAGACACGAGGTTGAAAAAATTGAGGTTGAGAAGGTGGAAGTTGAAAAGGTGGAAGTTGAAAAGATAGAAAAGCCGGTGACCGAGAGAGTGGAGAAGGTGGAGAAGGTGGAGAAGGTGGAGAAGGTGGAGAAGGTGGAGAAGGTGGAGAAGGTGGAGAAGGTGGAGAAGGAGAAGGTGGAGAAGGTGGAGAAGGTGGAGAAGGTCGAGAAACCCGAGAAACCCGAGAAACCCGAGAAACGGGATTGAGGTCAGTGACGTCATGAACCTGCAGCGATCCTACACACAGATTCGCTTTGCCCTTGTCGCTCCGTTTACCCTGATTGCCAGCGTCGTCTGGGCGGGTGAGTTGAGCTTGACCACCGGGTTGGATACCAGCACCGGCAAATACGGTAGCACTGCTTCCACTGTTGTCCGCTATGTACCGTTCATCATGAAGTACGAATGGGGCCGTTCCACCTTGAAGGCTACGCTGCCCTACGTCAGCATTACCTCGCCTGCCGGCGGCACTACGGTCACGCTGGATGGCAACGGCAACGTCATTTCATCCGGAGGCGCCGGGCCGCGCGTGACGCAATCCGGTTTGGGCGATGTCGTCGCCTCATATAGTTACAGTCTGATCGACGCGCCCCGGCACGGCTGGCTGGTCGATGTGTCGGCAAAGGTGAAATTGCCGACCGGCGACGAAAGTAAGGGACTCAGCACCGGCGAAAGCGATTTCACCGTGACGAGCGACTTCTATTATCCAGCTGGCAATTGGACGCCATTTTTCACCCTGGGCTACCGCATGCCGGGGAACCCGCCCGGCGGCACGTTGCAAAACGCCTGGCTGGGCGGCCTTGGCGTGGGATACAGACATTCCAATACTGATAGCACGGGGTGCATGCTGGATGCGCGCCAGGCCAGCAGCGCTGGTTCGGCCGGTTCAAGAGAGTTGACCGCCTACTGGGTGCATAAATTCACCCCGGTCACCAAAGTTCAGCTTTACATTGTCAGCGGGTTCAGCGATGCGAGCGCGGATTACGGCTTGGGTGCGATGGTTTCGCATGCTTACTGATCGTTGCGCGCACTTCAAACCATCCTTACTTAGGACAATCAGCGACAAATTGAAATGTTACAGATGTAATAATTTCTTCCTTCTCAAGCAAAGGTTGTGTCATGAGGCTTAATTCTCAGCGTAGCGCCGGTTTTACGTTGCTCGAACTGCTGGTAGTGCTGGTCATCATCGGCCTCCTGGTCGGTTATGTCGCGCCGCGCTATTTCAGCCAGGTCGGCAAATCGGAAGCCAAAGTGGCGCGCGCTCAGATCAAGGCGCTGGAGGATGCGCTCGATCAATACCGGCTCGATGTCGGCAAATATCCCGATGCTGAACAAGGCCTGCAGGCGCTGTTTACCCAGCCGGCCAATGAGTCGCGTTGGCAGGGACCGTATCTGAAGAAGGCGGTACCGAACGATCCCTGGGGTGCGCCGTATCAATACAAGCAGCCGGGCGAGCATGGCGAGTTCGATATCTTCACGCTGGGCAAGGATGCCCAGCCCGGCGGTAGCGCGGAAGCCGCGGATATCGGTAACTGGTAAGCGGTCGACCGGTGCAGTTCATCGTTTCAGCCCTTTCCGCACAAGGTCGGGTCACCCTCAACCTGGATGCGATGCATGCCGAAGCGGCCGCCGAGCAGGCGCAGCGGCAAGGCTTGACTGTGCTTCAGGTGAAACCGGCGGGCGCTGCCGGGGCGTTTGGATTGCCACTGGGTTTACCACTCCTGCAACGGCGTTACACGTTTCCGATCACCCTGTTTTCGCGCGAGCTGTTGTCTTTGCTCGGCAGCGGCCTGTCTCTGGTTGAGGCGCTGCAAACCCTGGCCGAAAAGGA
>JAIFLB010000181.1 GCA_020049245.1 Betaproteobacteria bacterium
GCCATGAAGCCGACCAGACCGAGACCGGCCAGCATCAGGGCGTAGGTTTCGGGTTCCGGCACCGGGGCGGTGTAGGCGCCCAGATCGGTGGCGGAAACTTTGTAGGCATGCAGGACGCCGGGAATCAGGCGGTAGTCGTCGGACAGTGTGGCGGCGCTGCTGTCGCTGGTGAAGGTGCAGTCGGTAGTGCTGCCCAACGCGCACTGGATCGAGGCAGCATAGGGGTCGGCGTCGTTGAATTTGACGTAGACGTCGAACTGATCGCCGCTACCGCTCTGGGTGACGCTGTAGTCGTTGTCGTTGCCGGCCAGCAGCAGGTAGCTGCCGTCATTCAGCTTCGGGCCGATGGCCAGGCCTTCCCACTTCTCGGGGGATTTGCCAGCGGTTTCCACGTCACCGTCGCCGTCCTGGTCGATGGTGTCGATGTCCAGATCCAGCCACTGGACAGATTTGCTGACCTTGGTGAAGGTTGCGCCGGGGGCGTCCAGGTCGATGCCGGAAACGTCGGTAGCGCCGGCAATGTCGATGATGAACACGTCCTTGTCGGCGGTGGCGAAGTCCGCGCCCGCGCCGATGCCGCGGTTATTGCGCTCCAGCACCATGAATTGATGGTCATTGATGGAGACCAGCGCGGAGATGCCCTGGCCCTCGCCGGAGCGCTTCATCTCGTAGGCGTACTGGGCCACGGCGGTGCCGGTGGCGTTGTCGAATTTGACGATGCGGTTCAGCTTGCCGCTGCCGCCGCCTTCGTCCAGCATCGCGCTTTGCAGCATGGCGAAGGTGTACTGGCCGTCCGGGCTGATTGCCAGGCCCTCGTAGCCACGGTTGTTGCGCTTGCCAGCCTTGTTTGCGGCCGGGTCCACGCCAAAGCTGGGGACGTTGGTAACGCTGTCACGCGGAATGACGTTGGCCGGGTTGTTAAACGCGCGAACAAACTCGCCACTGCGGTTGAATTCATACAGCGAGGGGCCGTACTCGTCGGAGATCAACAGGTTGCCGTTCAGGGGGTTGATCACCACACCTTCCGGGTCCAGGGCATTGCCCAACACGCTGGCGGGGTTGGGGGCGATGCCGTCCATCATGGCGCCGTTTCTGCTGAACTTGATGGTTTGCGCGACCTGGAAATTGGAGATGGCGCCGGTGTTCATGTCGACGTCCAGGGTGAAGCGCTGACAGGCCCCACCACTCGTTGCGGTTGGGGTCGTAGTAGATATCGGAAAAGAAGCCGAGGCGGCCATTGTTGACGCTAGTGCCGAAGGTGTCGCCGGTGGCGCCGGGAATGGCGATGCCGTTGACGAAAGACGGCGCGGCCTGGGCGCCGGCCGACATCAGCAGGCCGACAACAAGGGCGGAAAGGGGCTTGAGTTGCATGGGTTTCTCCTGGAAGGGCTAATTTGCGAAATGACTACGAAGCGTGAAGTTGTGCAGACGAGGGACAAGCGAGGGGACGCCGGCGCTGAAAATGCCATCGCCGCCCGGGGGCGGCGATAGACGAACGAACTGCCGCGATCAGGCCTTGTGGCGACGCGCCATGAAACCGACCAGACCCAGGCCGGCCAGCATCAGGGCGTAGGTTTCGGGCTCGGGGACGGGGGCGGAGAGCACGAACAGGCGCGAGTTGGGGGTGCCGGAATCCTCGGCCACCAGATAGATCGTCCCCTTTTCATCGACGGTCACGCCTTCGATCGCCTGACTGGTGACGCCGGACAGGTCGAACTGGCTGAGCACGGTGCCGATTCGGTTGATCTCGACCAGTTTCTTCGAGTCCAGGCTCAGGATCAGCAGGTTCTCGGCGGCGGCTTGCCCGGCCAGATGATCTACGGAAGAGAGTGTCTGGATGTCGGACAGGCTGTTCAGGCCGAATAGCGAAGCGGCGTTGAAGGTTTCCGTCATCGTCGAGACGCCGCCGTCCACATCGGACTCGAAGCTGAGGGTTCCGGTCAGGAGCACTTGCGGGCTGTCCTGCTTGACCGCCACGAAGGTGCCATTGCTGGCGTCGTAACTGATGCCTTCGAGGCCGGTATTGTTGTAGGCATAGTTGGCAACGGAAGACCAGGGTGCGGTCGCCAGGTTGACGCTGCCGCCCTTCACGTAGCTGAAGCGAATGGCATCCTGCAGGCGTTCTTCGGAAACCACCAGTACACCATTGCCCAGATAGGTCAGGCCCTCGGCGTCGTTGTGGCTGGTGGCGGCGGGCCAGGCGCTGAAAGCCATGGACCCCTGGGTGATCCCGGTCCGGGACACCTCGACCACGCCCATGCCCTCGTCGCCGACGAAGAAAAGCGTGCCCTTGTTGTTGTCGCTGTCAAAACGATCGCGAGCATAGGTGACGGCGGAAGCCTCCAGTCCCATGTCGTTCAAGCTGTCGAGTGCGTAGTTTCCGGTGACCGTGTAGCTGGCCAGGTTGATCGAAGTAACGGCGGCTTGCGTCTGGCCGGCTGCCAGGGCGGACAGCGCGACGAACAGGGTGCGAGCGATGAAGGGGGTCTTGGACATATGAGAGGCTTCCGAAAGATGAAAAAAAGACGGCCGTCCGAGAACGGCCATCGCGTTACGGGTGCGGCTGATCAGGCCTTACGGCGACGCGCCATGAAACCGACCAGGCCAAGGCCGGCCAGCATCAGGGCATAGGTTTCGGGTTCGGGGACGGCGACGGTGAAGGCGGTGTTGTCCAGCGTGTTGCCGGTGAACTCGCCGCTGCCCACGTCATTCCAGTTGGCGTTGTCGTACACCATGGATTTGTACGCGGCAAAGGTCGCTTGGCCGGAGCGGGCACCGGTGTATTCGCCGAAATCAGCATCGGGCACCAAGGCAATGGCGTTCACACCTACGGTCAAGCCGGCATTAGTAACATTTGCCGGAGCAGCGTCATTTTCAGTCGTCAACGCGGTGAGGAAAGTCGTCGGGGCGATGCCGCTGTCGCCGAGGAAGGCGTAGACGGTTTCGTTACTCTTGGCAAAGCCGAGGTTGGTGCCGCCGGTACTGGCCAGGGCCAAGGTACCGACGGACGCGCTGATGACGTCGGGAGACGCGTCGATCTCAGTGAACACTACGACCGAACCGGCGGCGATGGCGGCGGCGCCAGTATTCCAGGCCAGGGCATGTTCGTTGCTGTCGGCAAAAGCTGTGCCATTCCATTCGTTATCGCTGAAGTAGATAGTGCTGTTGGCGGCAATGTCGACGAAGGTGACCATCGCCCAGCCGTCATCGTCGGCGTTGAAGGAGGTGAAAGCCATATCGCCGGTGGTCAAGGCTTGCGCCGAGGCAGACACGGACATGGCCAACAAGGCGGCTGACAGGATGCTCAGTTGTTTGTTCATTTCAGTTTTCCCATTAAGTCAAAGCGATAAAAGTAAACCTGTGTTGATCGATCCATTCCGCAACTATTGATCCGGCCAGTTTTATCCGCGATTCCGTTCGTGCTGAGCCTGTCGAAGCACAGCCCTTCGACGGGGCTCAGGGCGAACGGGATTCACCGTTAATTTGTGCCGAATCAATAGTCAGATGAGCAATGCATTGATTACAGAAACAGCTTATTCAAGTTTTGTTACAGAAAAGCGTTTGAAAAATCCGCGATAAATGAGCCGTTCGGCTCATGGACAGAAGACCGGCGGCATTCCCTTGCCGACATTCCTTCTCCAGCGGCCGCATCACGCCAGCTTGCGCCGCATCGCGCCGAACAGACCGGCGGCCAGCAGCAGCAAGGCCCAGGCCGGCAGGGGGACATCGCCGGCATCTTCGGCGACGGTCACCTGGAAGGTTTGTGTCACCGGCGTCGCCGGCGCGTAGGTGGCATTGCCGCTCTGCTCGGCGGTGAGGCTGCAGCTTCCCGCCGCGAGCAGGTTCACCGTGTTGCCGGTTACGGCACACACTGGCGTGGTCAGCGATGTGAAACTGACCGGCAGCCCGGAGCTGGCGCTCGCCGTGAGGTTGACAGCACTGCCGACCGGCGCGTTGGCGGGCGCCGCGAAGCTGATGCTCTGGGCGGTGGGCGGGGCGATGCCGCAGCTGGCGCCCCAGATCGAGACCACGTATTCAGGATGGTCGGCGAACGGGTTGCGGTTGCCCTGCCAGCTGTAGATCACGTCGTTGCGCTGCTGCTCGGCGGTGGACACCGGGTCGGCCAGATGCCAGGCAACCAGGTCACAGAGGTCGCCGAAATAGGGCTCGCCGGTGTTGGTCAGGCGGTCGACCAGTTCCAGGTCGGGCGTGCCGCCATCGCCGCTGCCGGCATATCGGGTGGCCATGTAGAACATGGCGCGGGCGATGTCGCCCTTGACCACGTTCGGCGCTTCCCAGGTTTCCAGGTTGTTGTCTTCCAGGCAGGCCGGGCATTCCGGATTAGGCACGCCGCCGTAGGCGAAATCGTCGTTGGCCCGGTCGGCGTTGATGGATTTGTCGGCCGCGTACAGGTGATGGGCGTCGGTGTAGGCGTGGTAGCTGCTGCCGGGAAATCCGTGCGAGTTGGCCCAGACGTGCTCGCGATTCCAGGCGTTCGGGGTGTTGCCGCCGGTGTCCTGGTCGGCTTTGGGGATGGAGCGGCGGGAATAGACGTCGATGACGTTGTTGGGGTTGGCTGGATCCTGGTCGGCTTCTTTCAGCACATCCCAGACGCAGGAGTAGGTCTGGACGACATGGGCGTCGACGATGTCGTGCAGCGCCGACTTCAACGCCGCACCGCTCAGGCCGGCAGCAGGGGTGTAGTAGCTGCTGACGTTGAAGGCGGGAACGCTGGGCTTGGGGCAGGCGGCCCAGGCAGCCGTCGCCATCGCCCAGGCGGCCGCGATGGCCATGCCGAAGTGGAGAACAGCGAGCATTGAACCTTGAAACAGCAGTTGACCGCTCCTTAGCCGTTGTGAGGTCTCATGCAGACTGAAGTCATCCGCTTCGATAACACTCACCATTTGGGTGAGCCCGCTACCCGCCCGCTGTCGGGGTGGAGAAGCCGTCTGGCAGCTTCTCCACCCCGCCCTCGGTCGGGTTCAACTGCTGTTTCAAGGTTGAATGGCGTTTTCGCGTAGCGGGTTGCATTTAGATGTTCCAGTCATGGGCAAGAAAAAGCCGCTGCTTGTGGCAGCGGCTCGATTGACGGCCTGACCCGATCAGGATCAGGCGTCATCATTGATCTTACTTTTGTTGTGCGCGACGCATCGCTCCCAGGAGGCCGGCGCCGAGGAGGAACAAGGCCCAGGCCGGCAACGGCACGTCGCCGTCGCTGTAGGTGGCGCCACCGCTGACGGTGAAGCTTTGCGTCACCGTTGCCGCCGGGGCGTAAGTCGCGTTGCCGGCCTGGTCGGCGGTGATGCTGCAAGTGCCCGCCGCGATCAGGGTCACGCTGTTGCCGGAAACGCTACACACCGACGGTGTCAGCGAGGCGAAAGTCACACTCAGGCCGGAACTGGCGCTGGCGGTGAGGCTGAATGCACCGCTGTCGACCGCGCGATCCGTCAACGCCGCGAAGCTGATGCTCTGGCCAAGCAGCACATTGAAGCTTTGCACCACTTGTGCCGCTGCGGCGTAGCTGGCGTTGCCAGCCTGGTTGGCGGCGATGCTGCAAGTGCCGCTGGTCAGCAAGGTGACGTTGGTGCCGGAAACAGTACAGACACCTGAGGTCAGCGAGGAGAACACCACCGGATTGCCGGAAGCGCCGCCGGCAGCCGTGACCGCGAAGGGCGAGTCATCCAGGGCGCGGTTCTGCAGGCTGCCGAAGACGATGCTCTGCGCGATCAGGCTGGGGTTGTACTGCACGCTGGATTGCGCCAGTAGCGGGGTCGGCTGGACGTTGCCTTCGTTGTCGGTCGCCACGCTGTAGAACTCGTAGTGGCCGGCGCCGTTGGGGAAGTTGAAGGCGCTGTTCCAGGCGGCGGAAGTGGTGTCGGTACCGATCGACGTCCACGCACCCCAGTTCAGGCCATCCGCCGCGTAGCGGTAGAAGAACTGCACGGAAGTCACGCTGGCTGCGGAAACCGGCGCGGTGTAGTCGACTTCCAGTTCCGGGGCGAAGCTGCCGTATTCTTTCGAGTCGAAGGCGTAAGAAGTCGAGGCCGGGTTGGCATTTTCGGTGACCGGCTTGGCGACGAAGCTCACCGCCGACTTACCGACGACATAGCTGCCCACGTCCCAGGTGTACCAGGTGTCGGTGGTTGACACAGTCTGGGTGGCCAGCACGGTGGCGTCGTAGGTGGGCTGGGTAGCCCAGGTGATGGCGGTTTCGCCCCAGGTGGTGTCGCTGCTGCCATGCACCGCCACCGGCAGACCGGTGCCGCTGTTGCGCCACTGGTAAAGCTTGAGGCGGGCACCCGTTGCGCTGGCGCCGGCCGGCAGCGCGCCGGTCAGATCAAAACGCAGCCAGGCGCGCTCGTTGCCGAAGCCGCTGGCCGCGCTCTGCACGTACAGATTGGTGGTGTTGTAGTTAGTGGTGGGGTAGCCGGAGGCCACTTGCGCATCCGCCACCGGGGCAATGCTCAGCGTGCCGTTGCCGCCGGTGCCAGCGTCATTGGCCGTTGCGGTCAAGGTGATCGGACCGCTGGCGATCGGGTCGGGCGTCACCGCATCGACCGAAGAGAACGGCAGGTAGCCGCCGTTGTTGCCGTTGTTCGGCACCACGCTGGCTTCACGCAGGCGGAAGCGGCGATCCGGGCTGCTGCCGGTACGCTGGGTCTGGACGCCGACCAGTTCAAGCAGGTCGCCGTTGACGCCGGGCAGCTTGCTGACCGAGTAATAACCGCCTTCCTTGTAGACGTTGATCTGCACGCCGCTGGCGTCAGTCACGGTCTTGTCACCGCTGCGCACGGCGCGGAATTTGACCAGACGATTTTCGTGTTCCTCGTCGAAGAAGGCCGCCGTGTCGGGCTGGAACTCGGGCTGCGCCAGGCTGGTGTCGTTACCCAGAATGGAGAACTCCTTACCGGGCGCGTAGACCGCCTCCTGGTCGACCAGTTGCGGGTTGCCGCCGAAGAAGCCGCCCTCGCCCCAGACTTCGATGACGTCGCCAACTTCCAGGATGCCATCCGGGAAGCCCAGGTGGCTGCGATACAGCATGGTTTCGGCGAATTCGTGCTCGCTGTTGATGCTGCCATCGGTGTTGACCAGGCTGGCCAGGCCGTAGGAATTGCGGCGGGCGACGGTCTCCGGCAGGGCTTCGATCAGGCGGATGAAGACGCCCTCGAAGTACGGCTCGTTTTCGGCGTCGGACACCATCGTCACCACGGCCTTGAAGCCGCCGGCCAGTTCGGTGTTGAGCACATAACGCGGGCCTTCGACGGTCATCGGGTTAAGCGCGGTGAACTGGCTGGTGTACTGCACCACGGCATTGCGGATGCTGCTGGAGTAAGCGGCATTGGGCTTGGTCGAGAAGTCGAAATTACCGCCGGATTCATTGATCCAGTCGTCATGCAGGAACATGTATTCACTGATGGCGACCTGCCAGGTGGTGCTGGTGTCGGTTTTGGAGAGAGCAACCGGCGCGCCGGGGCCGGAACCGTCGGCATCGTAGGTCACGCCGGTGACGTCGCCGTCGTTGGCGGTAACTTGCCAGCCTTTGGAGATGGAACTGCCGACGTAGTGGCTTTCCAGGTAATTCCAGATGTCGGCGCTGGTCAGGGTGACGACGCGAATCTGGTCATCCACCCAGGGATAGGTTTCGTAGATATCCAGATAGGTGATCGGGCCGGCTTTCACGTCGCGACGCACGCCGCCGCCTGATTGCAGCGCCAGTTGCACAGGCACGTTCAGTTGGCCCAGCTTCCACACAGTGGCGTCGGCGATCCATTCGCCGGCGTTGTTGTCGCCGCTCCAGGGGAATTCGGACAGGGTGAACCACTTGTCCTTGTCCAGCGTCAGGTTGACGGCGGAGTGGCCGACTACGTGATCCAGCGGGCAAGTCTGATTGGCGTTGGCGCGGCCGGTCACCGAGGTCGGCAACACGCAGGCGCTGGCGGGATCGACCAGGGCATCGTATTCGGCGGTCAAGGTATTGATCAGGTTCAAAACAGCCGTGTTCGGCGTGATTTCGGCGGCCTTGACCGGATGTTTCTGGGCGTCCAGAAATTCGCCTTTGGGGGTGAGCTGCACTTCACCGACATACTGACCATAGGAAGCGGCCTCGACCACGGCGGTGTTGCCGTTCAGGTTGGACGGCTGCCAGACAGTCTTGCCCCAGGTATGCCAGTGGCCAGCCACAACCAGGTCGGGCGGCGCGACATCGCCATCGCCCAACAGCGCTTCGTCACCGGCATTGAGGCGGCGGTGGCCGATGTGCGACAGCAGCACCACAACATCGGCGCCCTCGCCGCCCTGGGCGGTGGGTTTGCGCAAATACGCCACCCAGTCTTTCAGGTCGACGGTGTCGGCATTGGTATCCGACCAGCGGGTTTCCTTGACCGAAATCAGCGTCTCGGTAGAGGCGGAAAGGATGGCCGAGTCGTCGGTCAGGTAGCCCAGCACCGCCACTTTGGTCGGCGTTCCGGCGGAGGATGTGGTGTTGACGATGACATACGGCTTGAACACGTTGGCTGCTGGGTTTGCTGAAGGTGTCGGGATCGCCGCGCCGTAATTCAGCATGTTTACCGCGATGAACGGCAAGCCGGATGCCTGCATATTGGTGATCATCGTGGCATCGCGCACGTCGTGGTTGCCGATGACGATGGCGTCGATACCGCGACCGCCGAGCGCCTTGAGCTGGGTGTCGAGCAATTCCTGGTAATCCACCATGCCGCCGTTGACGCGCAGGTCGCCGAGCGGGCCGCCTTCCGAAATATCACCGGCATCGAGCACCAGGGAGTTCGGGTTGGCCTGCTTCAAGGCCAGCATCTTCGCCGCCATATAGGCCGCGCCGCCGGCTTCTTCGAACGCCGGTATTTCACCAGGGCCGTCCGGGAAGTCGAGGTCGTGCGTGGTCAGGCGCGAGTGGATGTCGTTGACGTGGATGATGTTGATCTTGTCGTCGGGCCAGGCGCCGCCGGCGTATTCGACGCGCAGACGCGGGGCCAGGCTGGAATTGAAATCCTTGCTGTCGATGGCGTTGGAAACCCAGGTGGCCGCACCTTCGGTTGCCGCCTTCAGCATCAGGTTGATGCGGTTGTCGCTGGCGGACAGCCGATCCTGCACATGGGCAGTCACATCGAACTCGACCCATTTGTATTCACCGTTGGCGGGCAGAGTGCCGGTAACCGCCGGAGTGCCATCGAAGGCCGGCTGCGCTGCCCAGGTGATGCCGGTCTCGGTCCAGGTGTCGTCGTTGCTGGCGTGAACGGCAACCGGCAAATCAGTGATGGCAGACTTGTAAACATACAGGCGCAGCTTGGCGGAGGTAACGCTGGCGCCCGGCGGCAACTTGCCGGACAGGTCGAACGCCGACCAGATACGTTGATTGCCGAAGCTGCCTCCGTTGGCGCTGGCAACGTACATGCTGGTGCCGGTGGCGTAGTTGGTGCTGGCTGCGGCTTCGACGACCTGAGCATCGGCGATGGGCGCGAAATCCTGGAAGTGAGCAGTGTTGTCCAGGCTGGCGGAACAACTGGTGGTTGCGCCGCCGTTGATGCCGTTACAACTCCAGTTCCACGGGCCAGTGCCGGTAACGGTGGTGGCGATTCCGGTCGCACACAGATTGGTGGTCGGCGCGGTAGCGCGGGCCTGGCCGTTGGATGAACCGCAGACACCGGCGATGGGCGCGTTGGTAAAGTTGGCGGTGACAGTTTGCGCGGCAGTTACGTTGCTGATGGTCAGCGGGTTGTTGCTGGTGGTGACGAAACCGCCGGTACCGGTCCAGTTGCTGAAGGTGTAGCCGCTGTTGGCGTTAGCCGTAACCGCCGTGGCACTGCCGGCGTAATCGACCGTCTGCGGCGTGGTACCCGTCAACGTGCCATTGCCGTCGGTGGTGAAGTTCAGGCTGTAGCTCTGGATGGTCGCCGAGCAGCTGGCATTCGTGCCGCCGCCGCTGCCGTCGCAAGTCCAGTTCCACGGATGGCCACTGCCGGTGACGGCGGTAGCAGTGCCGGTGGAGCAGAGGTTGGTCGGGGCGGTGGCGGCGAGGGTTTGGAGGTTGTCGGTGCCGCAGGCGCCGTTGATGACTGGTACAGAACAAGTAATAACAGTCGATGCGGTGTTGCGAGGAGCGGGAGCTACCGAGGTGAAGTCGGTACTGTTGTTATCCGTGTCGGTACAACCGTTGTTACCACGCAAAGCTGCAGTGGTGTTGCTGGGTGCGGGCGCTGGGCCAGCACCCTCGTAGTTGTTGGCCGTGGCACCAAAGCCGATGTAGTCCTTGACTGCAGCGTTGGTGGAACAGGCGCTGCCACACGAGAGCGCGGTCGAGTTGGTGACCAGCGCTACCTTGCCGGCCGTACCCGACATCGAAATGGTGCCTACCTTGTCGGCGACTGGCAGACTAGTCGTGCCGCCCGTGCCGGCCGCTTCTTGCACCAGATAGTACTGACCGGGCTGCAAGGTCACGTTGGTCAGGGCGGTTACCTGCCAGGTAGTGCCCGTCGCCGATGCGTACTGCACCGACCAGCCATTCAGGCTGACTGCACTAGCGCCTCGGTTATGCAGTTCGATGAAATCGTTCTTGTAGGTCGCGCCGCTGTTGCCGCCACCACCGTAGACCTGGCTGATCACCACATCAGTAGAAACTGCCAGCGCCGGAACCGCGCAGGCCAGCGACAACCCCACCACCGCGAGACCGCGCAAAGCCCAGCGCAGTGCGCCTGCCATGGTGCGGTTGTTGTTTACTTCGTCACAGTCTGAACTGTGGGACTTCGGGCGGGATAGCTGTTGGAACATCGTGAATCCTCTGTTTGGCTCCCGACCCTTCGCATGGAAAGGCAGGCCGAAAATTGAACCCACACAGTTTTCACCGCCAACATCACAGGCAGATTAAATAAATGACCCTGAAAAATGAGCCGAACGGCTCATGGCAATTTCAGTAAATATCGAATTCCGAAAATCCTTTGCCGACGTGTCCAACATGTCGGCGTGATGCGGATTGCGAAACAGTGGGCGTTCCCGATTGACCGGCATGGGCAGGAAACCTCTCTGCGATCCTGCGACGTTGCCAAGGTCAGGATGCCCCGCTGTTTCAGGATTGAAATATTCTCGCTATATTCCGCCGTTACAATTTTCCGTTTTTATATTGACCTGTTGAGGAATCGAAATGTCGAAGCTGCACACAATCGCACTTAGCACCCTGGCCCTGCTTTTGGTATTGCCCTTGGCCGGTTGCGGCGACAAGAAAGAGGGCGAGGAAAAAGCTGCCAGCCAAGTCGCGGCGAAGGTGAACGATGACGAGATCACCGTTCACCAACTGAACTTCGAACTGGCGAAATTGGGCAATCTGAAACCCGAACAGGCCAAGCAGGCGGCTAATCAAGTGCTGAAATCGATGGTCGAACAGCAGCTTCTGGTGCAGAAAGCGGTGGAAGACAAGATCGACCGCGATCCGCAGGTGCTGCAGTCCCTGGAAGCCGCGCGCCGCCAGATCCTGTCCCAGGCGCTGCTGCAGAAGCTGACCGCCAATCAGGCCGCCCCCGGCGATGCCGAAATTGCCGATTACTTCAGCAAGAACCCGGCTCTGTTTTCGGAACGTCGCATCTATCGTTTGCAGGAAATCAATATCAAAGTCACGCCGGAAAACGTCGAAGCGGTTAAAGCACAGCTTCAGCAAACCAAGAATCTGGGTGATTTCATCAATTGGCTGAAGGCACAGAACATTCCGGCGCAGGCCAACCAATCCACCAAGTCCGCCGAGCAATTGCCACTGGAACTGTTGCCGCGCCTGCATCAATTGAAGGATGGTCAGGCAATGACCTTTGCTGTGCCCGGCGCTTTGAATATTCTGGTTGTGGCCGGCTCGCAAGCACAACCGCTGACGCAAGAGCAAGCCAAGCCGATGATCGAGCGCTACCTGGGCAACGCCAAGAAACGCGAAGCGGCTGCAGCTGAATTGAAGACTCTGCAAGCAAAAGCCAAGGTGGAATATCTGGGTGAGTACACCGAAGCCGGCAAGGAAGCCGCCCCGGCGCCTGCTGCCGCGCAGTCCGCCGCCCAACCGGCCACCCAACCCGCTGCCAACGCCGATGCCATCGAAAAGGGTGTCGAAGGCCTCAAGTAAGACACCAGGCAGGATGGGACGCCAGGCTTGAAATCGGCCTGATTGTGCGTGGTCCCATCCGCGCGACGGCAGGCAGGCGCGTGATGAAACACGCGCCTTCGCGCCTTTCCAGATTTTGGGATGCAATGCTGGGGACGACCGGTTAGCGCATTGCCGTGTCGATTTAGGCGCCACTCGCGCCACTCAATTGGCGAACTACGGCGAACCCATGTCCTTGCCCGCCTCGACGACCACGTCGCCATCAAACAGCTTGACGGTGAGGCTGGCTCCCGCAGCCTTGGCGAAGTCGGCCAGTCTGAGAAATCGATCTAAATAAACAATGTCACGTCGGCCTTCTGGGCCAGGGCCAGCATGCTGGTCGCGCCACTCCACTCGCTGATTTGCGGAATGAAATCCGCCTTCTCGTAACCGAACAGCTCCACCGTCATCTGGCAGGCGATGAATTTCACGTCTGCCTCAATGGCCATCGCACGCAGATCCTGGATGCTCGCCACGCCGTGGTTGTCGAGCGTGGTCAGGAACAGGTTCCGGGTGAGCGATTCGAAACCCGGCAGGTTGCTCATCACCACATTAGGGATCTTCCAGTTGATGTCGCGAAACCACTCCGGTCCCATCGGCATTTTCATCGGCATGGCGGGATTGCCTAGCGGCGAAACCTGCAGGTTCAGATCGTTCCTGAGCAGCTCAAGGCCGTAGAAACTGAAGAAGATGCTGACGTTCCAACCCAGCGCCGCAGCAGTGGTACTGAGAATGAAGGGCGGGTAGGCCCAGTCCAGCGTGCCCTTGGTCGCCACGATGGCCATGGATGGTGTGTGGGCCGCTTCCTGCTCCTGTTGCAGGCGTTCATGCTCCTCGCGAAACCAGGCATTGAACTGCTCACGCTCGGAAATATCCTGCTTTACCGCTACTTCTGCTGTTGCCATTGGATGCTCCTTTTTAACTGTTCGCCGATGTGGCTTGTTTGAACGAGCACCATCTTCTATTATCTTTTTAAGATTGATAATCCTCTGCTCTGTTAACAAAATGTTTCTTATTTGTTGAGAATATGCTGATAGTGAACATCTCTGATATGAAGGTGTTTACCCAGCAGTGAAGGGGAAGACTCAGTGCGGCCGGGCGTGAGCTCAGCCTGACTG
>JAIFLB010000157.1 GCA_020049245.1 Betaproteobacteria bacterium
GGTACTTGCGCAAAACTTTTCCGCCAGCACGTTGGAAATCACGCCTTCCAAAGTGGGAAAGCTGGATGAGACGATCGACCGATTGAGTGAGGTCGTCACGATTACCTCTGGTGATCGAAAGCGGTTCAGGAAAATGCTCGCCGAAAGCAAGAACTTCGAAAGCATCCCGATCCGCAATCTGCTCAGCGAAGAAGATGCCGCCCGCTTTTCGGTAAACCGCTATCGTTTTCCTGGTGTCGAGATCAAGGCGCGGCAATTTCGCCAATACCCGCAGGGTGCCGCTTTCTCGCACGTGGTTGGCTATATTGGCCGGATTGGCGAAAAGGATGAGGTTCGCCTGGAAGAGCGTGGGCTAACCGCCAATTACAAGGGTTCTGACCACATCGGAAAACTCGGCCTGGAAGCGCGTTACGAAACCTGGTTGCATGGACGCACCGGTATCGAAAAGGTGGAGACCGATTCCGGTGGGCGTGCGGTCCGCGTTTTGTCGCGGACGCCGCCCGTGGCCGGTTACAACCTGTATCTGCATCTGGATGCCAAATTGCAGGCGATTGCGGAAAAGGTTTTCGGCGATTACCGAGGCTCGCTGGTCGCGCTCGACCCGCGCAATGGCGGCGTGCTGGCGCTGATCTCGAAACCCGGTTTTGACCCCAACCTGTTTGTCGATGGCATTGATGTCGCGACCTGGCGCGAGTTGAACGATTCGCTTGATCGGCCGCTGATCAATCGAGCTTTGCGTGGCGTCTATCCGCCTGGATCGACGATCAAACCGTTCATGGGGCTGGCTGGACTTGAACTGGGCATCCGCAAACCGGGCGATACCATTGCCGATCCGGGCTATTTCACGCTGCCCGGCAGCAGCCATCGCTACCGCGACTGGAAAAAGGACGGCCATGGCATGGTCGATCTGAAACGTTCGATCGTCATTTCCTGTGACACCTACTATTACGGCTTGGCGCAGCAAATGGGCATCGAGCGAATGGCCGGTTTTCTCTCCCATTTTGGTTTCGGCAAGAAGTCGGAGATTGATCTTGATGGTGAATTGTCCGGCTTGATGCCGACGCCGGCCTGGAAGAAGAAACGCTTCAAACAACCCTGGTGGCCGGGAGAGACCGTAGTGGCCGGAATCGGTCAGGGTTATGTGCTGGCTACCCCGATGCAGTTGGCGGTTGCCACCATGACTTTGGCAAATAATGGCGTGGTCTATAAACCGCAACTTCTGCGAGCCTGGCGCGACCCGGCGACCAACAAAATGTCCTACGCCGCCCCGCAGATCGTCGAGCGGGTCCAGCTGAACCCGAAGCATCTGCGCCTGGTCAAGGAGGCGATGGTCGATGTCACGCGCCCCGGCGGCACGGCTTCCATCGCCGGTGCCAATACGCCTTACCTGTTTGCCGGCAAGACGGGAACCGCGCAAGTGGTCGGTATCAAGCAAGGCGCGCGCTACGTTGAAAGCCAGGTGCAGGCGCGGCATCGCGACCATGCCTTGTTTATTTCCTTCGCCCCGGCCGACGATCCCGGCGGTTCGATCGCAGCGCCGATTGCGCGCAAGGTGACGGACTATTGGCTGCTCGGCAAACTGCCAACGGTCTATCAGCCTGTCGTACCAGACGCCAGCGTCGATACCGGAGCCGAGGAGGGGGAAGCAGTGTCCGACAACGGCCCGGCTGCAGCCGATCTTCCCTCTGTTGTGACACCGATCGTGGAGGGGGCGCAGTGATTTTCCAATGGTTGCGGCGCTTCGTCCGCTATCTTGATGGGCCGATGATCGGCTTGCTGACGCTGCTTCTGCTCACCAGCGTCTCGGTTGTGTTCAGCGCCAGCGGCGAGAACAGTGACCGACTGTTTGCTCACCTGACCAATATTGGGGTGGCGTTGACGGCCATGCTGCTGGTTTCGCATATCCCGCCGCAACGTCTGATGCAGTTCGCGTTGCCCATCTACATCGTTGGCATTCTGTTATTGCTCGGTGTCGCCTTGTTTGGCGTGGTGGTGAATGGCTCGCGCCGTTGGTTGGAACTCGGTTTCTCGCGTATTCAACCCTCCGAATTGATGCGGCTGGCGGTGCCAATGATGTTGGCCTGGTATTTCCACTACAAACAGGAAACCTTGCGTGGACGCGACTATGCGTTTGCCGCGCTGATGCTGGTGATCCCGGTTGCATTTATAGCCAAGCAGCCTGATCTGGGCACTTCGCTGTTGATCGCCGCTTCCGGTTTCTACGTCCTTTTTCTCGCTGGCCTGTCCTGGAAAGTGATCGCTGGCGTGGCGATCGCGGCTGGCTCGGCCTTGCCGTTGGCGTGGAACTACTTGCTGCATGACTATCAACGCCAGCGCGTTTTGACCTTGATCGATCCAGCCGCTGATCCGCTCGGCGCGGGTTACCACATCATTCAGGCCACGATTGCCGTTGGTTCCGGCGGCGTCGCCGGCAAGGGCTGGATGATGGGCACCCAGACCCATCTCGATTTTCTGCCTGAGCGCAGCACCGACTTCATTTTTGCGGTTTTTTCGGAGGAATTCGGTCTGATCGGCAATCTGTTCCTGTTGCTGCTCTATGCCGCCATCATCTGGCGTGGCATGCAGTTAGCCGCCGGCGCGCCGTCGCTGTTCGGCCGTTTGCTGTCGGGGGCCATCGTGTTGACCTTCTTTACTTACGCGTTCGTCAACATGGGCATGGTGTCCGGGATCCTGCCGGTGGTGGGCGTGCCATTGCCACTGGTCAGTTATGGCGGCACATCAATGCTGACGGTGATGGTCGGATTCGGCATTATGATGAGCGCTGCAACACATAAAAAGCTTGTAAAAACATAGCGGATACGAGCTACACTTGTAGCGTTTTCTCATGTTTTTACAGTTAAAGTGGGCGTCCCATGAAAACTCATCGTCCCAATCCATGCTTTTCCTTCGCGGCCACAACCGGGCCAGGCAAATTCACATTGCCGCTCGGTCTCGCGCTGGGACTCGCTCTGGCGGGTTGCGCCAACGTCAATACCAAGACCAGCGACACTGACCGCGCCAGCCTGCCGAGTCAGCAGGCTGACGCGGAAAAAGCGGTGGTGCCGCCGTTCAAGGGCGGCCGCTATTACAAGGATGATGGCCCGGGTGCCAATCCGCCGGCGAATCTGGATGACATTCCCGATGCCGTGCCTAAACAGGAAGAATTCAATCGTCAAACCAGCAAGGCCTACAAAGTCATGGGCAAACGCTATGTGCCCTTGCTCGACAATAGCGACTACAAAGCGCGTGGCCTGGCGTCCTGGTATGGCCGCAAATTTCACGGCAATGCCACGTCGATCGGTGAACCGTATGACATGTATGCGATGACCGCCGCGCATCCGACCCTGCCATTGCCCAGTTATGCCCGTGTCACCAACCTGGAAAACGGCAAGAGCGTGGTGGTTCGGGTCAATGACAGAGGGCCGTTCCATCCCGGCCGCATCATCGATTTGTCTTATACCGCCGCGCACAAGCTGGATGTGCTGAAGGATGTCGCGGAGGTCGAAGTGGCTGCGGTGCAGGCTGACGCAGCGCCGACTTCTTTTGCCGCTCTCGCGACGGAGGAAACCAGCCCTGCACAGGTGCAGGCCCCGGAGCAGACCGTGGCGCAGGCCGATTCGGTTGCGGCCCCGCAAGCGGTAGCGGTTAAAACCGAAACACCCCACATCAATGCCGGCCAGGGTATCTATCTGCAACTTGGCGCGTTTGGCAATCCAGTAGCCGCGGATGGCGTGATGGCACGGGCCTCAGCCAAGCTATCGAGTGATTTCCCGAGCGTCATGCGTCTCGAATCGAATGGCCTCCACAAAGTGCAGGCTGGCCCCTTTGCCAACGCCGAGGCGGCTGATCAGGCGGCGGCGTTGATCAGGAATGATCTCGGCATTCAGGCATACAAAGTGATTATCGCCGCCCCGGCGGCAGTCGTTGCGGAACCGGTGGTGATTCCGAACGCTAAAGGTTTGTATCTGCAACTGGCGGCATTCTCCAGCCCGGTCGCCGCCGAAGCACTGGCCAGCCGGGTCAAACTTCGTTTTGGCGATGAACTTCCCGGTCTGGATCAAATCAATGTCGGCAGTTTGTTCAAGCTTCTGACAGGGCCCTTTGCCAGCCCGGCTGATGCAGAACGGATTTCGCAGGCGTATTTGCAGGATTTCGGCGTCAAGCCGTATCGCGTTAATCGTTGACCACAACGCGCTAACCAAAATTCGTTGGTCTGACCGCCAGTGATGCCTGGCGGAAAATCATTTTCAATTCAAAAAGTTTTCAGAGATGCAGTTACCCAGCTTGAAATCCCGACTCGTCATTTTCATCGCCTTACTCGTCGCGGGCTTCTCCATCGCCACCAGAGCCGCGTTGCCGGTGCCACCGCCGCCCCAGATCGAGGCAACTGCCTGGCTACTGATCGACTACGACAGCAGGAAAGTGCTGGCCGAAAACAAGCCGGATGCCAAGATCGAACCCGCCTCGCTGACCAAGTTGATGACCGCCTACCTCGCTTTCAGCGCGATCAAGGACGGCCAACTGCAACTTGATCAGCGTTTGCCGGTATCGGACAAAGCCTGGCAGGCGGAAGGCTCGCGTATGTTTCTCGATCCGAAATATCCCGCTTCGGTCGAAGATTTGCTGAAAGGCGTCATCGTCCAGTCCGGCAATGACGCCTGCATCGTGCTGGCTGAAGCCATCGCCGGCACCGAGGAAGGTTTCGTCTCGATGATGAACGCAACAGCAAAGAAGCTGGGCATGAAGCAGACGAAATTTCTCAATTCGACCGGATTGCCGCACCCGCAGCACCTGACCACAGCGCGTGACCTGTCGCTGCTGGCGAGCGCCTTGATTCGTGATTTTCCCGAGTTCTACAAAATCTATTCATTGCAGGAATTCAAGTACAACAACATCACCCAACCCAACCGCAATCGACTGTTGTTCATCGACCCCAGCGTCGACGGTTTCAAAACCGGTCATACCAACAGTGCCGGATACTGTCTGATCGCATCCGCGAAGCGTGAAAAACGGCGTTTGCTGTCGGTTGTGCTGGGCACCAAATCAGATGCCGCGCGTGCGATGGAAAGCCAGAAACTGCTCAATTTCGGCTTCCAGTTCTATGAAACTGTAAAACTCTACCCAGACAATCAAGCGGTCTCGAAACTGCGCTTGTACAAAGGCACCCAGAGTGAAGTCAAAGCCGGATTCATGGGCGATCTGTATGTCACCGTGCCACGCGGCACCGGCAAACGCATCCAGGCCCAGATGGTCTCACAGCAACCCCTGCTGGCACCGATCAAGCGCGGTCAGCAATTGGGCACCTTGCGATTGACGGTGGATGGCCAGGCCGCTGGCGATTACCCTTTGCTGGCGTTGGAAACCGTTCCTGTCGCGGGCATTCTCGGGCGTGGCTGGGACAACATCCTGTTGATGTTCAAATAAACAGTCTGCATGCGACGCCATGACGACTGTCTATCTCAATGGCCAATTTCTAGCGCTTGAAGAAGCCCGCATCCCGGTGATGGACCGGGGCTTTCTGTTTGGCGACGGTGTTTATGAAGTCATTCCGGTTTACGACCGGCAGCCTTTCCGGCTGCATGAACATCTGGCCCGTCTGCAGGACAGCTTAGACGGCATCCGTCTGGAAAATCCGCATGCCGCCGCCGAATGGGAAAACCTGATTCTGCGGATTGTCGAATCCGCCGACTGGCCGGATCAAGGTATTTACCTGCAAGTCACGCGGGGCCAGGGTCCGCGCGACCATGCTTTTCCCAAGATTGTGCATCCCACGGTTTTCATCCTGCCGATGCAACTTAGCCCGCCCGCCGCCGAGGCGGTGGAGCGGGGCGTCAGCGCCATCACCAGTCAGGACAATCGCTGGTTGCGTTGCGATCTGAAAGTCACCTCGCTGCTGCCCAACGTGCTGCTGCGCCAGCTTTCTGTCGATGCCGACTGTGCCGAAACGATTCTGCTCCGTGATGGTCAGTTGATCGAGGGATCGGCCAGCAGCGTGTTCATCGTGCTAGATGGCATCCTGCTTGCCCCGCCCAAGACCAACCTGATGCTGCCCGGCATTACCTACGATGTGGTGCTGGAACTGGCGGCTGCTGCCTCGATGCCACATCAGGTCAGGCCGATATCGGAAACCGAATTGCGCCAAGCGAGCGAAATCTGGCTCACCTCATCGACCAAGGAAGTCATGCCGGTCACAAAACTCGATGGTCAAACTGTCGGCAGCGGGCAGCCCGGGCCGCTGTTCCGCCAGATGCACGCCGACTATCAAGCCTTCAAGCACCGCATCATGCGGGGAAGGAGCGTCGCATGAACGAGAAACAAAACGACAAAGCAAACGACGAAGCAAACCCGGAAACGCTGCTTGAATTCCCCTGCGACTTTCCGATCAAGATCATGGGCGAGCGAAGCGACGACTTTGCCCAAACCATGGTCGCCATCGTGCTGCGCCACGCCCCCGATTTCATAGCGGAAAGCGTCGAAATGCGCGCTTCCTCGGGTGGGAAATATCTTTCCATCACCTGCACCATTCGCGCCACATCGAAGCCGCAACTGGACAACCTGTATCGCGAATTAACCGCGCATCCGCTGGTAAAAGTCGCGCTTTGATCGGGTAACACGGTGCCTGAAGAACCTGCTGCCAAGCCAATCATCAAGCGACTTGGTCTGGTCGAATACGAACCCATCTGGCGCGCGATGCAGGCATTCACCGCCAGCCGTTCGGCCGAAACCGCCGACGAAATCTGGTTGCTGCAACATCCGCCCGTGTTCACCCTCGGCATGGCCGGCAAGCGCGAACACCTGCTCGCCGACATTGGCATCCCGGTGGTGGCAATCGATCGTGGCGGCCAGATCACCTACCACGGCCCCGGCCAGATCATCATTTATCTCCTCCTCGACCTGAAACGCACGGGCTTCGGCATCAAGGAACTGGTGCGACGCATGGAGCAGGCGATCATCGATGTACTCAGCGAATCCGGCATCGAAGCAGAACGCCAGCCCGGCGCCCCCGGCGTCTACGTTGCCGGCGCCAAGATCGCCGCCCTCGGCCTGCGGGTCAAGAACGGCTGCACCTACCATGGCCTCAGCCTGAATCTGGACATGGATTTGTCCCCTTTCCAGGCAATCAACCCATGCGGTTATGCCGGCATGGCGGTGACCCAGGTTCGCAACCTGGCCAACAAGTCATCCCCGCAAAGCGTTGAAGAAGCGTTGCTGACCTGTTTGATGCGGCATCTGGGGTGGACTCAAAATAATGTCGGCACTTGAACGTGGCCGTGGAAATGCGTCACAGGCCAGACAGGAGACGTGATTGATACGCCACGCACTTGGCGCGCCGGCTCACGTGAGGACACGCAGGATTTCCTGGAAAGTTTCCATCGCATCGCCAGCCTGGAACACCAGTGCGACGACGCCAAGCGCGCTGAAGCGGGTGCTGCTGGCCGAGACCGGCCGTTTCGCCGACATCTACGGCGCGCTGGAGACGGGGCGCAAACTGGAACACGCCTCCGACCACTTGTTGCGCGTCGCCATCACGCTGCGCGACCAAATCCTCGGACAAGTCGAGGCAGGCAGCTGATCATGCAAAAACGGCATCACACCACGGTGCAAGCGATCTACCCGATCGGCCGCTGCTTGCGCGGCTGGATCTGGACGCCATCGAAGCGCCACGCCTGCGACTCGGCGACGACACGCCGCTGTTGGCCACGGCCAACTCGGCCAGCCTCGGCGTCGCCAGCGGCCGCATCGCGCTGGGCGAACACACACTGGCGGAAGGCGACACGATCTGCCTGGACGGCGAGTCCGGCCACATCTACGCGGGCAGTCCGCACATCGAACATGAACATCCGTTGGCGCTGCTGGCGGAAGTCGAGCGTTGGAAAGCGGCGTCAGACAAGGCAGGCTCTTTCAGTCATTCAGGGATGATCGACAGTAGTCGCGCAACGCGCCGAGGCAGACACTAAGGCAAACACAAAGGCAAACCATGAAACGTTGCATCCGCATCATCGGTGCGGCGAGTGGCCTGGGAGCCCAGGATGTCGGCTGCGCGGATGGTCCGGTCGCCTTTCACCATTCGCAGGCATGGCACGAACTGGCGCACCATCCAGGCGTCAACTGGGGCGAAACGCTGTTCGCATCCAACGACAAGAGCCATACGCCCGCGACGCGCATTGCCGGCCTGTGCCGGCATCTCGCCGATGTGGTGGACCAGACCCTGGCGGTGGGCGAATTTCCGGTCGTACTCGGGGGCGATCATTCCATCGCCGTTGGCACCTGGAGCGGCGTCGCCCGCCACGCCGGCGCGCCGATCGGATTGCTGTGGATCGATGCCCATCTCGACAGCCACACGCTGGAAACCTCGTATTCCGGCGCAATCCACGGCATGCCGCTGGCATTTTTGCTCGGTCGCGGTGACAAACGCCTGCTCGAAATCGGTCTGCCCGGCCGGCAACTGGAGCCGGCGCATTGCGTAGTGTTCGGCGCGCGCAGTTTCGAACCGGAGGAGGCGGCGTTCCTGGCAAGCATGCAGGTGCGTGTGATCGGCCAGGCGGAAATCGAACAGCGCGGCTTTCAGACCGCCTTTTACGAGGCATTGACCATTGTTGCCAGCGCGCCGATGGGCTTTGGCGTCTCGCTTGATCTGGACGCGCTGGATCCAGCGATGGCGCCCGGTGTCGGCAGTCCGGAACCGCATGGCCTGGCCGCGCCGGATGTACTCAACAGTCTGGATCGACTGGCCCACGAACCCGGGCTGCGTGGCCTGGAAATCGTCGAATTCAATCCGGACCGGGATCGCCAAGGGCTGACTGCCAGGCTGATCAGCGCGCTGATCGGAGAATTTCTGCCCTGAGATTTAACCTTGAAACAGCAGTTGAACCCGACCGAGGGCGTGGTGGAGAAGCTGGCTGGCAAGGCGTGACGACGAGTCATGCCGAGGCATGGCGAGGATAAGCAGGGACTTGGCCGCCGTCTTTTGGCGGCTTAGTCCTTCGCTTAGTAGTTTCATCAGGAGCAACGCCGCCAGACGGCTTCTCCACCCCGACAGCGGGCGGGTAGCGGGCTCACCCGAATGGTGAGCAGCATCGAAGCGGATGACATCAGTCTGCATGAGGCCTCACAAGGGCTAAGGAGCGGTCAACTGCTGTTTCAAGGTTTAATGCTCAGTCAGCGCCGCAGACAGAGGACGTCGCGGCAAGCGCAGACTCAATTCCGGCTGTTGTTGGCCGTGTCGAAAGCGTATCCGTTTGCTGTGCGAGCGTTGAGGAATCGGCTCGCAGGCAGTGCCTCCTTCAGATTTACCGGTTCACTCGAAGGGGTGCCAGCTTTCAGCACATTTAAGGGCGAGAAGCCGTTTTCGGCGCCGCTGTTCTATGCATACATTCGGCCAGGAACGGCCTTTCAGCGTGGGTTAGCGACCGTCTCTTGATCGGCTGATCCGACCATTGGAGCGCCTCCAATTTTGGTCAGCAATGCCTCGAGTATCAGCCATTCTGCTGGGAATCGCGGTGAGCGGCAGCTTCCTGACCTGACGAACTTCTCCTCCCGACCCTCTTCAGTCGCCCAACCTTCGGCTCACTATAAGTCAGCTACCTGGGGTTAAGCCGCCATTCAAGAGTTCTAGGCGGATGCCTACCTGAATGC
>JAIFLB010000082.1 GCA_020049245.1 Betaproteobacteria bacterium
GCCAACGACTGCCGGAACAGGCTCTGAAGCGACAAAAAATGCGGTGCTTTCCATTCACGGTACTGACGGGTTCAAGAAATCTTTTCGCGACGAGCAATTAGTCGCCGAATACGCCGTGATTGATCCAGAGTTGCTCGCGACATGCCCGCCTGATGTCCTCGCAGCCAATGGCATGGATGCTTTCACGCAATTGCTGGAGTCTTTTGTTTCGAGCAAAGCCAACCCATTGACCGACGCCCTTGCACTATCTGGCATCGAGATGGTGCGTGATGCGCTGTTACCGCTCTATGAAGGCCAGGGCAACATGGATGAGCTTCGATCAGCCATGGCTTATGCCGCACTGCTTTCAGGCATCACACTTGCACAAGTAGGCTTGGGGTCTGTACATGGACTGGCTGCACCACTTGGCGCGTACTTTCCGATTCCGCATGGCGTGGTTTGCGGCACATTGGTAGCAGAGGCAACTAGGGTAAACCTCATGGCATTGGATTCCCGCGCGCGAAACAGCCCCGCAATAGCGAAATATGCTCAGGTTGGCCGTTTGCTTACAGGAAGGATGCTGAACAATACCGAGGCCTGTGATGCCTTGGTTGAAACGCTGGCCTTGGCGCATTTCAGGTTACCCAGTCTGACATTCCGCGCATCGTCGCCAACAGTCGTGGTTCAAGCATGAAAACAAATCCGATCGAATTGACCGATTCAGAGATTGCCGAAGTACTTCTGGCACGACTGTAGCAACAGGGTCAGTCTTCTTCCAGACCACTAATTACTCGCCGAATTACTTCCGAAGGAAAACCTCGGCTGGCCAGGAAACGGTATTGCCGAGCGCGCTCTGCCGCGGTGTTGACCAGATCAATATCCAACGCCCCGAATTTCTTCTGCCAGACTGCTTTTGCGGCGGCCAGATCCTGTTCACGCGCAGCTTCAATGGCTTCAATCGACTCGCTATCAGGCACGCCTTTTTCGCGCAGGTCAGCTTTCAGACGAAGGCTGCCGTGTTTGCCAGCGCGCGCATGCGCCAGCATTTCCACATAACGCACATTGGACAGCAGGTTTTCCTGCTCCAGCTGATCAAGCAGGGCCTCGACTTCGTCAACCTCTGCATGCGGCGCCAGTTTGCGGGCCAACTCGGCGCGGCTTTGTTCTCGCCGCGCCAGATAGTTCATCGCCCGCAGCCTGAGAGTCACGCCTCGACGCTGGGCGCTGAAGATTTGACGCCCAGTTTCTCCCGGATCAACGCTTCGATTTCCTTGGCAATTTCGGGATGCTCGCGCAGATATTCCCGCGAATTGTCCTTGCCCTGACCGATCTTCTCGCCCTGATAGGAATACCAAGCACCGGATTTGTCGACGATCTTGTGCACCACGCCAAGCTCAATCACCTCACCCTCACGCGACACGCCCTCGCCATAAAGAATATCGAACAACGCCTCCTTGAACGGCGGCGCGACCTTGTTCTTCACCACTTTCACCCGGGTTTCCGAACCCACGACTTCGTCGCCCTTCTTGATCGAACCGATGCGACGAATATCCAGGCGCACCGAAGCATAGAACTTGAGTGCATTTCCACCGGTGGTAGTTTCCGGACTCCCGAACATGACACCGATCTTCATCCGGATCTGGTTGATGAAGATGACTAAGGTGTTGGTGCGCTTGATATTGGCGGTGAGTTTGCGCAGCGCCTGGCTCATCAGGCGCGCTTGCAGGCCCATGTGCGAATCGCCCATTTCGCCCTCGATTTCGGCCTTCGGCGTCAGCGCCGCCACCGAATCGACCACAACAATATCCACCGCGCCGGAGCGCACCAACATATCGGCGATTTCCAGCGCCTGCTCACCGGTGTCCGGCTGTGAAATCAGCAGATCGCCAACATTGACGCCCAGCTTTTGCGCATAAATCGGATCGAGCGCATGTTCGGCGTCGATAAAGGCTGCCGTGCCACCCAACTTCTGCATCTCGGCGATCACCGAGAGCGTCATCGTGGTCTTGCCGGACGATTCCGGGCCATAAATTTCAACCACCCGGCCGCGCGGCAGACCGCCGACGCCCAAAGCGATATCAAGCCCCAACGAACCGGTGGAAACCACCTGAATGTCGTCGATGACACTGCCATCCCCCATCTTCATGATCGAGCCCTTGCCGAACTGCTTTTCGATCTGGGCAAGTGCGGCGGCGAGCGCCTTGCTGCGGTTTTCATCCATCTGAATTACCTCCTGTAATAGTCGTGGAATTATGGCACGAGGGCCTGCAACTGCCTGAGCGCAAAGCCGACCGAGGCAGCACGGACCTCGCGACGGTTGCCAGCAAAATAATGGGTTGTACTGGCGCAGGGCGAACCGGATACCGCCCAGGCAAAACAGACCATCCCCACCGGTTTCTCTGTTGAGCCACCGCTTGGACCCGCAATCCCGGTAATCGCGATAGCGACCTGCGCGGCACTATGCGCCAAGACCCCTTGCGCCATTTCGCGCGCGGTTTCCTCGCTCACCGCGCCGAATTGCAATAGTGTTTCCGATCGCACATCAAGCATGTCTTGCTTGGACGCGTTGCTGTAAGTCACGAAACCGCGATCGAACCAGACAGAACTCCCAGCAACCGACGTTACTACCTGCGCCAGCCAGCCGCCGGTGCAGGATTCCGCCGCAGCCAGCTGCCAACCTTGGCTTTGTAAAGCTGCACCCAGCTCAGCGGCCAATGCTTCCAGTTCAGTTTCAGTTACAGCCATGTGGCAACCGCCAGTAAACAGAGCATGGCGTAAACGGCGGCGAGGACGTCATCCAGCATCACCCCAAAACCGCCGGGCACGCGCGCATCCAGCCAGCCAATGGGAAACGGCTTCCAGATATCAAACAGCCGGAACAACACAAACGCGAGGCTGAACGCGGCCAAGCTGCCGAGTTGATCGACCGGCGCGAACGGCAGCACGATCAGGAACGCAGCGATCTCGTCCCAGACCATGCCGCCGTGGTCATGCACGCCCAGGTCGCGGCCGGTGACCTCGCAAGCCCAGACGCCGACAACAAGAAAAGCGGCAATCCAGAGCCAGTAGAACGGGTGGTCGGCAAGCAACCAGAACAAGGGAAAGGCCGCCAGTGTGCCGGCCGTGCCGGGCGCTTTCGGCGACAACCCTGAGCCAAAACCTAATGCCAAAAAATGCGCCGGATGCGCGAACAGAAACGCGCGATCCGGCGTGACTTTAATTGGCGAAGTGGTCAAAACCGCGCTCCTGTATCTGCAACTGTTGACCATCCTGGCCAATTACACGCAAGCCCAGGTTTGACCCAATACGACCGATTCGGTGCACCGCCACACCAGCGGCAGCCGCCGCAGCAAGCACTGACGGCGCATCTTCGACTGGTGCGCAAAAGCACAATTCGTAATCATCACCGCCCGCGAGCAGGCAGCGTCTGGCCAGGACGGAACCAGGCAACAGCGAATGCAGGGCCGAATGGGCCGGCACCGCAATGAGTTCAATCTCCGCCCCGACGCTGGAACGTTCCAGGATATGGCCCAGATCAGCCAGAAGGCCATCGGAAATATCGATCGCCGCGACGCGTGGCAACTGCGCCAAAGCAAGCCCCAGCGCAACGCGTGGCTCAGGTTGATGCAAACGAGTCAGGCAGGCTGCGGCTGCGACCGCGTTCAAGGTGATTTCGCCCGTCAGATGAGCCAGGCCGAGTGCCGCGCCACCCAGATCGCCGGATACCCAGATATCGTCGCCGACTAGTGCGGCATCGCGGCGCAATGCACGCGCATCGGTTTCACCCAAGATCGTGACGCACAAATTGAGCGGCCCGCGCGTGGTATCCCCCCCCACCAGCGAGACCGCAAAGCGATCCGCCAGATCGAAAAATCCACGGCTGAATGCGGCCAGCCAGGTTTCATTCACTTCCGGCAATGCCAATGCCAGTGTCGCCCAACGCGGTTTCGCACCCATCGCAGCGAGGTCGGAAAGATTCACTGCCAGTGTTTTATGCCCAAGCAGATAGGGATCGGCATCCGGCAGAAAATGCCGGCCCGCCACCAGCATGTCACTCGAAACCGCGAGCATCTTGCCGGGAGACACCTGCAGCAAAGCGGCATCGTCGCCTACGCCCAACACCGTATTGGCGGCGGGGCGGGTGAAGAACCGCTGGATCAGATCAAACTCGGAGGGCATCGCCGGTTCTGCCAGCAGCGCCGTCATCAAGCCTGACGTTCGCCTTCGATTTCAACCTGGCGAGCAACTTGCGCCAACTTGTCGAGCACGCCGTTGACGAACTTGTGGCCGTCGGTGCCACCATACAACTTGGCCAATTCAACGGCTTCGTTGATACAGACTTTGTAGGGCACGTTAAACGAGTGAATCAACTCATAAGCGCCAATCAGAAGAATCGCGTGCTCGATTGGCGATAGTTCAACCACCGGACGATCCAGATGCGGTTCCAGAGCGACATCCAGCGCCGCCGACTGTTTCAACACACCATCGAGCAACTCACGCAGAAAGCCGGAATGCGGCTTGGTCAGTTCTTCATTGCCAGCCGCTTCGGTCTCTTCCGGTTCGTAGCGTTCCACCTGCACGAGCAGACTGGCGTAATCGCCGCCAGCAATCTGCCACAGATAGAGCGCCCGCAGCACGCGTTCACGCGAAACCCGGCGCGGACTTGGGCCTCGGTTGGCTACTTTCTGCGAGCGCCCGGAAGCCGCTTGTGCGTTCATAACGCCTTCAGCAGTCGCGCCATCTCGATGGCACACAATGCAGCTTCACGACCTTTTTCGGTCATCCGCGAGGTCGCCTGATGATCGGTGTTGGTAGTCAGCACGCCATTGGCGATCGGTACACCGGTATCCAAAGTGGCACGGGTAATGCCTGATGCCATCTCGTTGGAGACGATTTCAAAATGATAGGTATCGCCGCGAATCACAGCTCCCAGTGCCACCAAGCCATCAAACTTGCCCGACTCGCCCATCTTCTTCAGGATCAACGGAAGCTCCAGCGCACCCGGCGCGGTTGCAATCACGATATCCGTTTCAGCCACACCGGCTTTCACCAGCGCGGCAACTGCGGAAGAAAGCAGGCCCTCACAGACTTCCATGTTGAAACGGCTCATGGCGATACCAATACGCAGGCCTTTACCGTCGACATTGGGCTTGATTTCGTTGATTTTCTCGTAGCGAGCCATGTCAGTTCCCTTGTTCAAAATAACCTGTCACTTCCAGTCCAAAGCCGTCCATCGCCGGCATCTTGCGCGGCGTGGCGAGGAGTTTCATTTTGCCGACGCCGAGATCACGCAAAATCTGTGCGCCGGTACCGTAGTTGCGCAGATCGAATTTGCGCGCCGGCGGCACGGCTTCAGTTGGCAAAGCGCGGGTGGCCAACTCATCCGCCGATTCCGGACGGTGCAGCAGTACCAGCACGCCACAGCCGGCATCGGCAATCAGCCTCAACGCGGTATGCACGGAATAGGCATGGCCACTGCCGTCCATATCCAGCGCGTCGATCAGCGAAACCGGCTCATGCACGCGCACCAGCGTTTCAACCTCGGCATGAATCTCACCCAGGCTCAGCGCCAGATGCGTGGCGCGGCTGATCTTGTCGCGATACACACCGAGCTTGAATTCACCAAACGGCGTCGTGATCGAACGCTCGCCTTCGCGTTCAACCAGCCTCTCATTTGCGGCGCGGTAATGGATCAGATCGGCAATCGCACCGATCTTCAGACCATGTTCCTTGCTGAATTCCAGCAGGTCCGGCAGACGCGCCATAGTGCCGTCTTCCTTCAGAATCTCGCAGATCACCGATGCCGGCACCAGACCGGCCATGCCAACCAGATCGCAACCGGCTTCGGTATGTCCGGCGCGCACCAGCACGCCGCCTTCCTGTGCGCGCAGCGGGAAGATATGGCCGGGCTGGATGATGTCGGCGGGCAGCGCATTTCTGGCCACCGCCGCCTGTATGGTGATGGCGCGGTCAGCGGCGGAAATGCCAGTCGTCACGCCTTCGGCGGCCTCGATCGAAACCGTGAACGCCGTGCCGTGCGGCGTCTGGTTGTCGCTCACCATCTGCTTCAGGCCGAGTTGACGGCAACGATCATCGGTCAAGGTCAGGCAGACCAGTCCGCGCGCATGCTTGACCATGAAGTTGATCGCATCCGGCGTCACATGTTCGGCGGCCATCACCAGATCACCTTCGTTCTCGCGGTCTTCCTCATCCACCAGGATGACCATGCGGCCGGCCTTCAGCTCCGCGACAATTTCTTCAATGGGGGCAAGGCTCATCAGTCTTTGTCCTGTTGGTTAACGTAATGCAGCAAACGCTCGGCGTAACGCGCCAGCATGTCGGCTTCCAGATTGACCCGCGTGCCGGCCTGTAAATTCTTCAGCATGGTCTGCTCCAGCGTGTGGGGAATCAGGTTGATGGAAAACTCGGCGCCTTGCACACCGTTCACCGTCAACGAAACGCCATTCACCGCGATCGAGCCCTTGCTCGCCAGATAGCGCGCCATGCTTTCCGGCGCTCGAATATCCAGCCGCCAACTGCCGTCGGCTTGATCAGAGACCGGGCCAAACTGGATGACTTCGCCGACGCCATCGACATGACCGGAGACCAGATGGCCGCCCAACCGGTCGGACAAGCGCATGGCTTTTTCCAGATTGATCTTGTCGCCTGGGGCAAAACCGATGGTGCAGGAGAATGTTTCGCCGGAGACATCGACACCAAAACTGTCGGCGGACTTTTCCACCACGGTCAGACAGACACCGTTACACGCGATGGAATCACCCAGTTGCGCATCGGACAGATCAAGTCCGCCGGCGGCAACCGTCACGCGCGCATCGCCGCTAGCACTTTCAGACAAATGGGAAATGTGGCCGACGGCCTGGATGATGCCGGTAAACATGGAAGACACCTGCTAAGAAAAGACGGCCAGCGCGTTTCACTGGCGCACGAAGGCGGGCATTTTAGGGGTTAGTGCGATGCAAGGGAAATGCGGGCCAATGGCAAGCTGCCCTCAACCGGCGATTCAATCTGCTTCGCCGCGTGCAATCTCTTTCGCGGTAGCCGGACGCACCGCGACTACCGTACCGGAAAATACAAGATCGAGGCCGCACAATGGGTGGTTTCCGTTGATCGTGACATTGTCGCCATCGATGTGGGTAATCTTGAACAACATGCTCTCGCCGTCCTCGTCGTCCAGCTCAACCTGCGTGCCAACCTGGATGTTGGACGGAAACGCATCGCGCGGCTCGACGCTGACCAGTTCCTCGTCGTATTCACCGAAAGCCTGCTCGACACTCAATTCGACGCTGAAGGCCTCGCCGACCGCTTTGCCCTGCAAAGCCACTTCCAGCGCATCGAACACGCCGCCATAGCCGCCATGCAAATAGACCAGAGGTTCCTGGCCGGTGTCGACCACTTCGCCTTCCCGATCGCTGACTTGATATTTGAGAGTGACTACATGGTTACGGCTGATTTTCACGATGATTCCAATTTCATAATTTTCAAACTGGCCGCAGGCGCAGGCGAACATCCACACCGACCTGAACCAGATCAAGCAGGGTGAACTGATGCCGCTTGGCCATGTCGGTTAATTCAGGTTCGTTGAACAACCCGCGTGCGGCATGGCCCATCGCCACCGGCGCCAGATAAGAAATCCATTCATCCACCAGCCCGGCGTTGAGCAGCGCACCATTCAACGTCGCGCCGGCCTCGACATGCACTTCGTTGATGCCCTGGCGACCAAACTCTTGCAGCAACTCGGCCAGATCGACACGGCCATGCGCATCGGGAATTTCCAAAATCTGCGCGCCGGCGGCTTCCAGCGCGGTACGCCGCAGATAATCCGCCTCGGCGCAGGCGATGAAGGCCCCGCCATGCAGAATCTTCGCGCTCGGCGGCGTGCTCAAGCGGCTGTCGACGATCACTTTCATCGGCTGGCGCGGGGATTCTGCATCGTTTGCCAAAACCTCCCGCACATTCATCTGCGGGTCGTCGGCCAGCACCGTGCCACTACCGGTCAGAATGACACAGGCGCGGGCGCGCCAGCGCTGAACATCGGCACGCGCGGCGGCGCCGGTAATCCATTTCGACTCGCCGTTCAGCAATGCCGTTTTGCCATCCAGTGAAGACGCGGTTTTCAGGCGAAGCCAAGGCCGGCCCCGCGTCATGCGCGAAATGAAGCCGATGTTGAGTTCGCGCGCTTCGGCTTCCAGCAGGCCGGTTTGCACGTTTATCCCGGCCAGCGTCAGCAACTCCAGACCTTGCCCGGCGACCTGCGGATTCGGGTCGCGCATCGCAGCCACGACTCGCGCCACGCCGGCGTCGATCAACGCATTTGCGCACGGCGGCGTGCGGCCGTGGTGGCTGCACGGTTCCAACGTGACATAAGCGGTGGCGCCGTTTGCCCGCGCACCAGCAGCGCGCAAGGCATGCACTTCGGCATGTGGCTCGCCGGCCCGCACATGCCAGCCTTCGCCAACCACGACGCCGTCACGCACGATGACACAGCCGACACGCGGATTCGGCGTCGTGGTGAACAGCCCGCGCTCGGCCAGACGCATCGCGCTGGCCATGTGGCGGTGGTCCTCAATGCTGAACATGCGGCTGCTTGTCGACTGTTTGTCGACTATTTATCGACTTCAAGCAGGGCATCGCGGAAATCATCGATGTCCTGAAAAGCGCGGTAGACCGAAGCGAAGCGAATGTAGGCGACCTTGTCGAGCCGCTTCAATTCATTCATCACCAATTCGCCGATCATGAGCGAACTGATTTCCCGCTCGCCCAGCGCCAGCAGCACCGGCCGTTTGTGCAGGGCGCGGCGAAAGCCTTCGCGCAATTTGTCGCGACTGAATTCCTGCCGTTCACCCGACTGTTTCACCACCGCCGGCGAACGCACCTCGGCGGTTTCAAACGTGGTGAAACGCTTGTCGCAGGCATTGCAACGGCGGCGGCGGCGAATGCTGACGCCGTCTTCCGACAAGCGTGTTTCCACCACCTGGGTGTCAATTGCGCCGCAGAAGGGGCATCTCATGTGCGTGAAAAGTGAAACGTGAAATGTGATGCGGCTGCGCCGCTGGTGAAATGTGACGCACCGATACAGTCACATTTCACCCGAACTGCGCAGCAGCGAGTCACCTTTCAAATTTCACTCATTTCCCGTAAACCGGAAACGCGGCCGTCAGCTTGCCGACTTCAATCTGCACACGGGCAATCACCGTTTCATCGTTGGGCGCGTCGAGCACATCGGCCACCAGATGCGCCAGTTTCTCGGCTTCCAGTTCCTTGAAGCCGCGCGTGGTCATCGCCGGCGTGCCGATTCGGATGCCGGAGGTGACCATTGGCTTTTGCGGATCGTTCGGGATGGCGTTCTTGTTGACCGTGATGTGGGCGCGGCCCAGCGCGGCTTCGGCTTCCTTGCCGGTCAGATTCTTGGCTTGCAGGTCAACCAGAAAGACATGCGATTCAGTGCGGCCGGAAACAATGCGCAGGCCGCGTTCGATCAATACCTTGCACATCACCAGCGCGTTGGCAGCAACCTGCTCCTGATAGACCTTGAAGTCCTTGCTCATCGCTTCCTTGAACGCCACCGCCTTGCCGGCGATGACATGCATCAGCGGACCGCCCTGCAAGCCAGGAAAGATGGCGGAATTGAGCGCCTTTTCATGTTCCGCCTTCATCAGGATGATGCCGCCGCGCGGACCGCGCAGCGTCTTGTGGGTGGTGGAGGTGACCACGTCGGCGTGCGGCACCGGGTTGGGGTAGACGCCGGCGGCGATGAGACCGGCGTAATGCGCCATGTCGACCATGAAGATCGCGCCGACCGCCTTCGCCACCTTGGCGAAACGCGCGAAATCGATCTTCAGCGCATAAGCTGAAGCGCCGGCAATGATCAGCTTCGGCTTGTGCTCATGCGCCAGCGCTTCCATGCGGTCATAGTCGATTTCTTCCTTCTCATTCAGACCGTAGGCCACCACGTTGAACCATTTGCCGGACATGTTCAGCTTCATGCCGTGCGTCAGGTGACCGCCCTCGGCCAGGCTCATGCCCATGATGGTGTCGCCCGGCTGCAGGAAGGCCATGAACACCGCCTGATTAGCCTGCGAACCTGAGTTCGGTTGCACGTTGGCGGCTTCCGCGCCATAAATCTGCTTGATCCGATCAATCGCCAGTTGCTCGGCGATATCGACATACTCGCAGCCACCGTAATAGCGCTTGCCGGGATAGCCCTCGGCGTACTTGTTGGTCAGCTGCGAGCCCTGCGCTTCCATCACCGCATGGCTGACGTAGTTTTCGGAAGCGATCAGTTCAATATGTTCTTCCTGGCGATGGTTCTCGGCCTGAATGGCGGCCCACAACTCCGGATCGGTATTGGCGATGGTCTGGTTGGCGGAAAACATGTCGATAGCGCTCAAAAGCTGGAAAACGGCGATTTTAGCGCGGAAGTTTCAGAATGTTGCCGCCCCGGCAGGCGGACGTTACCCGAGCATGAAAAAACCCGCCATGAGGCGGGTTCCATCAGGCGGGTTTC
>JAIFLB010000196.1 GCA_020049245.1 Betaproteobacteria bacterium
GCCGCAGCCTGGGCAACGTCTTTCCAGGTGAGTTCAGGTAGCTTGTCCCAGCCGAGCGCTTTGAAACGACTCTCTTTAACGCCCAGCACGACCGGCGAGAGCATGATTTTTTCCGAAGCCTTGACCTTCGCGCGGGTGCTTGGGTCGAGCATCAGATACTTTGCATGCGAGAACCAGGCGGCATCGAACACTTCTCCGGCTTGTAAACGTTCAACGCCATCCAATGTGCCGGCATATTCAAACTTGAGGCGAATCCCGGTTTCAGCCTCAAGTTTGGGTAACAACGGCTCCACGTCCTTTAATTCGGAACCGGCGAGAACGCTGAGGGTGCGTTCCGGAGGAAGCTCGTCAGGCGATTGCGACTTTCCGCACGCCGCCAGAAGCAGTGCCAGAAGCGGTATGACGAGAAGTGACTTCAGCCAGCGATGCATCAAGTTGCCTCCATTGCTTTGGTTTTTTTGATCGCGCTCAACACTTAAAGTTTGACGACGCCGTCGGCACTTGCCGCCACTCGCGTGGCTTCGCGCGCCTCGCCCTCGCGGACCTGATCAACATACTTCTGTGCCCGCTCGACCTGCCCGGTCAGCGCGTCGACAGTCAACTTCATGTTGTCCAAAGCTTGCACCTTGTAATCGGAAATCATGTCCATCGTGGCAAAGACATTGTCGAAAGCCTGTTGCAGCTTCTCCACGCCAATCATGCTGCCGCTGGCCTGTTGATGGATTTCAGCGCTCTGGGTTTTCAGCAGTTCGCTGGTTGCCACGATCATGTCCTCGGTGGTGCTGTTCAGCGCTTTGATTTGCTCCAACACCAGTTTTTGATTGGTCAGCGCTTGCGCCACCATGACCGCCGTGCGCAGCGCCGAAATGGTTGTCGTGGAGGCACGATCGACGCCTTTCGATAGCTCCAGGTTATTCTTTCTGATCATGTCCAGAGCCAGATACCCCTGCACGCTGACCGCCTGCTGGGTAAGGAGATCGGTGACCTTCTGGCGGGTGTAGAACAGCAATTCCTCTTTGACGACGCGCGCTTTTTCCGGGTCGTTGGTTTCAATTTCGGAAATCCGCTCGGATAACTTGGCATCCAGACGTTTGCCAATGTAGATGTACTGCTCCAGGCGCTGCATCGTCTCCCAGAGTGCTACTTTTTCCAGCTCGATGGCGGCGTTGTCGCGCATCAATTCATCCTTGCCATCCGCCAGGCTGTCCAGGATGGTATTGAGATGGCTTTGTGCCGAGTGGTACTTGTCGAAATAGTCTTCAATCTTGCTGCCGAAGGGGATCAAGCCAAGAATCTTGCGCGGCTGAAACAGGTCACCTTGCCGAGCCGGATTAAGCTCCTCGACCTTGCGCCGCAGATCAAGCAGACCTTTGCCGATCACCGAGCCCTCGCTGAACAGGCCATCCTTCATCAGTCGTACCGGGCGCTCCAGCATGCGGTTGCTGACACTGGCGGCTTTGACGACATCGGCATTGCCCATCCGGTGAATGCTCTCTACCCGTTCCTTGAAGCCCGCGCTGTTCTTGTCCAGGGTCAGCGTGTCGGCAATGAACTGCTCGACCTGGGCATCCAGTTCCGGCACCAGTTTGGCATCGACCTGCACCATGCCGCCGGCGGTTTCCGGCTCGATCACCGTCAACGGAGCGGGAGGGACCAATACCGGCGGGGTGAGGATGACGGGGGATTCAACAAGGGTGGTCTGACTCATGGATGACTCCTGAAAGGGAAAGTGAAGGACTTCAAACAGCGCTTACTTCATGGTCTGCTGTTCGATGGCGGTAATCATTTTTTCGAGAATCTCGTAAGCGGGTGGATCGATGACATCGATCAGGCTATCCGGCACCTCGATACCGCGTGCCTGATTCACTTCGCGGAACAGATTGGGGGCGCTGACCCGGTAGCCATATTCCACCGCCAGCCGCTGCAACACCGGATCGTTAGCGAGCAGTTCTCCCAGCCGGAGCCCCTTGTCGTTAAGCGGTACCAACACATGTTTGGTAAACACCGTCGGCTCCGGGTAGAGCAGCACCATTTCCGGATTGCGCGCCGCCGGCGGCGTCTTCGCCAGGTACTCGATGAACTGTGATTCATAGACCAGCACCAGCGGCGCTTTGCCCATGCCCATCGACACATAGTCCTCGAACGGCCCGGCGGATGAGGATTCCTGATAGCCCTGTTTGAGAAACAGCGGTGAAACCAGTTGCAGCGCCTGTTGCGCCTGGGCTTCGTCCTGCACCACATTGCGCTCGTTGGCCAGGTAGCTGAGTAACGCGAGGTACATGGCGGCGGAGTTGGAAGTGCGGATGTCGGTGGTGGAAACCAGAATGCTCTTGCCGACCGCATATTGGGTATTACCCGGAATATCGCGCCAACGCTTGCCCTCATCCATCCAGCGCAACAACTTCATCATGTCGATGACATACCAGGTCTTGCCGCGCTGCTCGACGATGCCGTTTGCCGCCAGCACAGCAACCACCGACTTCCAGGAAGCAATCGCCATCGGTGTGAAAAATGTGGGATAGGTTTGCCGAACGCCTTGTTCTTTCTGTAATTTGGTGGCGGCGGGAACGCCCGCTGGAAAGGCGTAATCGAACTGCTTCAAGTCCGGCCGCAGCGCGATTTCCCGCGAACCCGCCTTCATCGCGGTCAATTTAATGCCCTGCTTTTCCAGATGCGCAAGCAGTCGCGGGTCTTGCAGCAAGGGCAACTTTTCCGAGCCGGAAAGCCCCGAAATACTGACCACGGCCGCCGCCAGATCGTCCTCCTGCTTGGCTGACGAGGAATACCAGATTCCCAAACCAACGCCGACCAGCAAGAGCAATGTGAGTATCGGGCCAACGAATTTGCGTATCGAATCCGCCAAGGGCATGCGTCATTCCTTCACAAGAGGGAATCATCCTAACATTCCGGCAAGCTGCAATTAATTCGGAAATATTACAAAGCAACGGCTGCTTTGATGTGAATAAACAGCCGCCTTGTTGCCTCATTTGCCTGAGGGGTGGGCTAGATCAGTTGTACAGCTTGCGGATTTCGCGTTCTGGCATTGTCTTGCATACTTCATACGTAGCTCGTCATCAGCCACGCTTGAACACAAGGAGCCTGCGATGCAAACCAGATCGACTGGCACGCGCTCTATCCAAAGCCGCCGAAGCCGCTGAACCACTACCAGGCCAGCAGCAGCAAGCCATGATAGCTGGAGGATATTAATGAGGAATCTAACGAAAACAGCCGGGCTGGCGATGGTCCTTCTTGCGCTGGTGGCTTGCGGGCGTACCAACGAGGAAGCTGCTCATTCGCCGGCAGCGCAGGAAGACGGACAGCAAGCCGCCGAGGACAGGGCCGACACGGACGAAAGCAACGCCTCACGCATAGAGGTCAATTTCAACACCTACAAAGGTACGCAGGGCCCCTTTGGCGCAATTGCCATGGTGAAAGCGAAAAACAAGGCAATCGGTTATGCAGGCTACGACGAACCTGATGAAGCAACGGTACGCGAACTGGTGCTTGATGGATGTCGGGAAGCAGCGGGCGATGCCGGGGCGGGTTGCGAGGTACAACTGGTGTTTCAACATGCATGTGGCGCCTTTGCCAGCGCACCGGGCGGCGGATACGGAACCGGTTGGGGTGGTTCGCCTGCATTGGCGTGCAAGTGGGCATTGAAGACGTGCAAAGATTTCAACAAGAGTGGGTGCACGGCAGATGCATACATATGCTCACCCGGAGGAAAACAGGGATCCTGCGACGGTGGGTTGGTCATTGAAGGCGACACGACAACAATACATGTCAATTGAAAGGGGAACCTCATGAGCCTGGCTATACAGCACGCATTCGCGCGATCGGCATTGCCCGCGATCAAGGCGGCGTTGGTTCTGCTTGGCGTGGCGTTTGCATTGCTTGGGTCTACCGGGCCCGTGCAGGCTGGGCTGGAGGCGTACCAACTCTGTGCCCAGAACTGCGCTGCCAGCCCGCTCACCAGCCGGGAGCAAGATGCGTGCGTCCAGATAAACTGTTCGGGCTTGCTCGGCCCCGAGTCGCCATCGGTAAACCGGCTGCCACCCATCCCGACTCTGTACGGTGCGATCGCGATCGATCTACAAACCCTGGCGAGTGGCAGCGCAAAAGGCATGACTTCAGCCGCCACCGCCAAACAGCGCGCCCTGGCCGAATGCCAGCGTGCATCGGGCCGGGCGTCAGGCTGCAAGATTGCCATCCACGGGCATAACGTCTGTCTGGCGCTGGCGACCAGTAGCGAAACCGATGGGCGCGGCAACGTTTGGGGAGCCGATCATTCCGACGACGGTTGGGTGGCGCGGCGCAAAGCGACCAAGGCATGTCGCAAATGGGGCGGAAGCCGTTGCCAGGTCACAGTGACTTTCTGTACCGGCTGACATGTCCATTTCACCCAAGCCTTTGCCTGAGCCTTTGCCCGAGGCTTTAACCGACAAGCCCGATGCGCGTGCGCCGACGTATCGGTGGCTGACAGTGAGCCTGATGTTGACCTGCCTGCTGGCGGTTGCAGGGATGCTGGGGCAGGTGTACGGCGGCGCGGAAATCATTCCGCTGCTGGATACGCCGCTACGGATAATTTTCGTGATTCTGACAATTTTGCTGGTGCTGAACACGATTCGCTTCATCCCGCGAGCCAACACCCCGGCCTACCGCAGACTACCGCTTGTGCTGCTCCTTGCCGTTCCTTGGCTGGTCGCGCTTGCAGGCGGGCCACTCGGCTTCGTCGAAGTCAGCCACGTTGAAATGAGCCGTGACCCGTTGCTTCAACAGCGGGTGCTGCATTTGCAATACGGCGCATTCATCGCCAGCGCGTTGTTGCCGTTTGTGCTGCTGATATTCATGCGCGGCGCCCGACGCTTTACCCTGAGCCTGGCAGCGTTGAACCTGCTTGTGTGTTTCTTCATCGTGGCGGTCGGCAGCATTCTGGCGCAGCCGGGAGCCTGAAAAAGGCATTTCGCCCCAGGTTTTCGCAGGTATTACGAAACAGGTCAAAGGGCTCAGCTTCGCTAGTTTTTAGATCGACTAAAACATCTGCTGTGCTGACCCGTTTGCTTTTCAGAATCGCAATAATGGGGTCTACAATAATGCAATAATGGGGTCGAACACGATTTTCTCGCTATAAATCGTGTCCGACCCCATTATTGGCGTTGCGCAAGCGAAATCGCCGGGCTGCGCTATCTGCCCCTAATGACCGACGCCATTGAGGCGTTGAAAAACTGGCAAACCGGTCAATGAACCGGGTCTGCTGAGGGAATACGCAGACGAGACTTCCTCATCAGGCTTGGAGCGCTCTGGAAGCCGCTATTTCTTGCGCATCTGCCGGTGCGCTTGCCTGCGTTCGGTTCAGCGGCTTGCCAGCCCTGTCAGCCAGCCAGTCTGATGCCGGTAATTATTGAACCGGCGCGTGCGGTGGATTCAACGTCGCCGCGCCATGCCCGCCAGCAAGCCGCTACCCAGCAACAGCAGCGCCCAGGCCGGCAAAGGCACGTCGCCGTCGTTAGCGACCGGCAGATCTTCCACCACCACTTCGCCCGTGGTGTAAAGCTGGCCGGTGTTCCACTGGAGATTGCCGGGAAGGGCGGGGAGCTGCACGCTGCCGAATTGGCCAACCGGAGCGGTGGACCAGTCGATGAGGTCGAACCTGGTACCCGCGGTCGGCGCAAAGTTGGGGCCGATGGCGCTGACATTCAGCACGCTGCTTGGGCTCAGATTCAGGGTCGACACGACCAATCGATCGAATGAAGCAGGGGTTTCCAGTTCCATAAACAAGGTACCCGCCAGCTCAACCGCGCCCTGCACGGTCAACACGCCCGGCGAATTGCCCGGAGCGAGATTGGCCGCAGCCGCGATGGCCACATTGCCGATAATCGTGCCCGCGCCACTCAAGCTGCCGCTTTGGATGAACGCGGTATTGCCCGTGACGTTCAACGTGCCGTTGATCATGGTGTCGCCAGCCGACTGTGAATAATCATTCGCGCCGCTCACCAGAAGCGATGCGCCGGTGGCAACGGATACCGCACCGGCGTTCTCCAGAGTTCCCGCGCTGTAGCTGAAACTACCGCAGTTTACTTGCGTGACGGTGGTGCCGGTAGTGTTGTATGGAATGCTCACCGTCGTCTGGCCGCAACCGGTTTTGATGTAGCCGCCGCTGTTATTGAAAGTATTGTTGCCACCGTTATTCTGGATCGCGCTGGCCAGGTTGTTTTGGTCCTGCCAATTGCCGGTGTTGTTGATGGTCGAGTTGCCGGAAACCAGCAACCGATTCCCGTTCGCCCCGGTGTTGCCGCTCCAGCTGGTGGTGCTGGTCGTGTTCAGCGTGCGTCCCCCGGACAGTGACTTGTCCGTTTGGCCGCTGATGGCCAGATTACCGTCCAGCTGAGTGGTGCCCGCGCCGGTTTGGGTGCCGCCGGTCCAGTTGGTCGGCCCCGCGACCTGGAAAGTCGCGCCGCCACCCAGGGTGCCGCCAGACTGATTCAAGGCGGTGGTGGTACCGCCGGTGGTGAAGTTGGCGACGCCCGAACCGCTCAGGTTGGTGGTGGCGGCGGCGTAGGTCCCGCCCAGATTCGTGGTTCCGCCAATAAAGCCGACGGTGGACACCGTCACGTCCGCGGTCGCCGCAAGTTCGTGCGTGCCGCCCCCAAACTGCAAGCTGCCCGATCCCGCGAAATCGCCGGCGCTGTTGCCGCCACCGGATAAAGTCAGAGTGCCGGCGTTGACGTTCACGATGCCGGCAGCGGCGTTGTTGAAGGCAATGCCGATACCGGTCTGGCTGGGGCCGGTTTTGCTGTAGGTGCCGTTGTTGTTGAAGACGTTGCTGCCGCCTTGATTGACAATCGCCGAGTTGAAGGCGTTTTCATCCGACCAGGTACCAGAGTTATTGAGGATCGAACCGCCGGAAATCAACAACTGGTTGTTGTTGGCCGCAGTGTTGTCGCGCCAGGTTGTGTTACCCAAGGTATTTATGGTGCGGCCGCCGGAGAGGGTCTTGTTCGTATCTCCGGCAATGTCCAGGGTTGAATTGAAGCGCGTGGCGCCGGTGTTGGTTTGCGTGCCGCCGGTCCAGGTGCTTGCACCGTTAAGCACAAAAAGACTGGTGCCACCCAGCGTTCCATCGGTTTGCGTGAAACTGTTGCTGAGCGCCGATACTCCACTCAGATTGACCGTGCCACCTCCGACGCGGGTCGAATTCGGAAGATAAGCGCCGGCTATCGTGGTCGTGCCGCCGGTAATGCGCACGGTGGATGTGGAGACACTGGCTGTGGCGGACAACGTGTGGCTGCCGCCGCCGAAATCCAGGGTGCCGACGCCATTGAAGGTTCCCCCACTGGTACCGCCGCCGGTGAACTTCAGCGTGCCTTCGTTGACGGTGACCAAACCACCGGTCTGGTTGTTGAAAACCATGCCGATGGTCGTGGTGCTGGTACTTGTCCCAATGCTTGCATCCTTCAAATAGGTGCCTGCGTTGTTGAACGGGTTGGTACCCCCTTGGTTGACGATCTGATTGTCAGCCATGTTCGCATCCGTCCAGGTCGCGCCGGCAAGATTTCGGATGGTTGATCCCCCCGACACCAGCAGTCGCCCGCCGAGCCATTCGGTTTCGCCATGAGTTTCGATCGTACGCCCGGCTGAAAGAAACTTATCGGGGAAACCGTTGAAAACTGAAATCGTCAGTACGTCCAGGTATCGAGTTGTCCCAGTCCCGGATTGCGTGCCCCCAGACCATGTTCCAGATGCCAGCACATCCAGAACACCGGTTCCGCTCAGAGATGAGCCAGATCCAGAAATATCGTAATGGAACAAGTCGTTCGTAGACGCTGCGTTGTTCAAATGCATGGCTCCTTCGGAAATATAAGTGGTGCCAGGCACGTTGTAGGAGCCGTTAATAACAACACTACCTGCTCCCACCGAAACAGTGGCAACCATGACCGTCGACGCCGAGGTCAGAGTGTGGGTGCCTCCGAAAAAGCCAAGGCGTCCCTGGCCTGCGAAAGTGCCGCTGCTTATCCCGCCTGCATACAAGGCCAAATACGAAAAATCGCCCAGCCCCGTTGTGTCGATATTCACTGTCCCCGTGTTGTTGAGGGGGATGAAGAAGCGCGAGAACGAGCCCCCGATCTTGTTGTAAGTCCCGGAGTTGTTGAACTGGTTGACACCGCCGAGGTTGCTGACATTCGCTCCCGACACGTTGGTGTCGTTCCATACACCCAGGTTGTTGATCGTGGAATCACCAGAAACAAGTATGGCAAAGTTGGCAACGCGTCCGCCAGTGAGGGTTTTATCGGCGTCGAACTGGATAAAGGCGTTACCGTTGAACTGCGTCGTGCCGGTTCCACTGATCGTGCCGCCCTGCCAGAACGTGGTGGACGCGACGGTCACTGTCCCCGTGCCGGCCAAGGTGCTGCCAACGCCTACGGTCAAGGTGTTCGGGTTGGACAAGCCGTTAAGAGTCAGGGAGCCGGCGCCGGAGAGCGTGGTCAAGGCTGAATTGGTGAAACTACTGGATACAGTCAGCGAGCCTCCAGTCACGGCCAGAACTTCGTTGCTGGTCAGCGATCGGAGGCTGTCCGTACCGCTGTCGTGAGTGATCTGATAGAGGGTCGCGCCACCCACGCTGATGGTTACGTCGTCGGCCACTCCCGGTAAATTCGGGTTGCTGCTCCAGTTGAAGGCAATGTCCCAATCGCCGCTGGCGGCTGGCACCCAGCTGACCAGGACGGCTTGCGCCGGAAGGCTGCAGCCAAGCATGGCGGCGATGGCGCAAGTCAGCTGACACAAGCGCCCGGGAGGGCTAGTTCGTCCGAATGATGCAATTGGGCTAGGTTGGTTCAGTGAGGTAAACATGGCCGAAGCTCCTCGTATCGTTCTGGGTAGGTTTTATGTAGGGCGGAGATTCATCAGCCCAATCGGTGATGCCGGTCGTTTTTTATGGCAATGTGCCCCCGTTTTGTTACTGTTTTATTTAGCCACAAAGAAGCACAGGGTTATTGGTCATCCCCGGGTAGTTGGGTTTGCTAAGTTCTACATGTGACGGCCAAGGTAATGCCAGCCGCAAGCAACAGGATGCCCAAAGTTGAGGACATGAATGCTCCCAGGCCTATGCCGTAGCAACCGGCTCCCGTTTCACCCGGAACCACGCCGCATACAGCGCCGGCAGGAACAGCAGCGTCAACACCGTGGCGATGAACAACCCACCCATGATGGCGGTGGCCATCGGGCCCCAGAACACGCTGCGGGTCAGCGGGATCATCGCCAGGATGGCGGCCAGCGCGGTCAGCAAAATCGGCCGGAAGCGGCGCACAGTGGCGCCGACGATGGCGTCCCAGGCGGCGTGGCCGGCTTTGATGTCCTGTTCGATCTGGTCGACCAGAATCACCGAGTTGCGCATGATCATGCCGAACAGCGCGATGACGCCGAGTTGCGCGACGAAGCCGAACGGCGCCTGGAACAGCAGCAGCGCGGCGGTGACGCCGATCATGCCGAGCGGCGCGGTCAGCACCACCAGCAGGGTGCGCTGGAAGCTCTGCAACTGGATCATCAGCAGGGTCAGTACGACGACGATGGCATAGGGGAACACGGTGCGGATGGAGTTTTCGGCGTGTCCGGATTTCTCTGCCGTGCCGCCGATGTCAATGCGATAGCCGGGCGGCAGTTTGGCGCGGATCGCGTCCAGCTTCGGGTTGATCGCGGCGGTGACGGTGGGCGCCTGGATGCCGGCGCGCAGGTCGCCGTGGCAATCTGCCCCAGCGGCACGAAACGGCCGTCGCGGGTGTGAATCTGCAAGTCGGCCAGTTGCGACAAGCGTTTGCGGTCAATGCCTTCGGCGCGACCCATCACGTCAATCAACTGGTCGCCCTCGCGGAACTGGGTGATGGCGACGCCATTGAGCAGGTTGTTGACCAATAGCGACAGCTCCTGTGAGCTGATGCCGAGCGCGCGCGCTTTGTCCTGATCGACATTCAGGCGCACTTGCTTGATGCGTTCGTTCCAGTCCAGATGCACGTCCTTGGTAAACGCATGCGCGCGCATCTCGGTTGCCACCTGGCTGGCGATGGCGCGCAACGTGTCGGGGTCATGGCCACTGACCCGGAACTGCACCGGGAAGCCGACCGGCGGGCCGTTCTCAAGGCGCAGCACGCGCCCGCGCAAGCCGGTGAATTCGCTCGCCAGACGTTTTTCCAGATGCGCTTTCACCGCCTCGCGCTCGGCCAGACCTTTGGTCATCAAGACGAATTGGGCGAAGTTGTCGTTTGGCGTCGCCGGGTCCAGCGGTAGGAAAAAGCGCACGCTACCCATGCCGACGTAGGTGGCGTAATGGCTGATGCGGTCCTTCAGCTCGGGGTCGCTGGCCAACATCGCATCGATCCGCTTCACCTGCTGGCTGGTCGCCTGGATCGAAGCGCCCTGCGGCAGCCACAAATCAATCAGCAGTTCCGGCCGATTGGTGGTCGGAAAAAATTGCCGCTCAACACCCTTGTTGAAGCCGACGATGGACAGTACGAACAGCGCCAGCGTCAGGCCGATCACCGTCCAGCGGTGGCCGACGCACCAGTTCACCAGTTTCCTGAATCGCAGGTAGAACGGCGAAGCGTAGGGGTCGCCAGCATGCTTGGCGGCTTTCGCCATCAACTTTTCCCGGTTCAGCAGACGCGACCCCAGCCAGGGAATGAACACTACCGCCGCGACCCAGGAAGTCAGCAACGCGATGCCGACCACGACGAAGATCGAGAAGGTGTATTCCCCCGCCGCGCTCTTGGCAAAACCGACCGGCAAAAAGCCGGCGGCGGTAATCAGTGTGCCAGTCAGCATCGGGAAGGCGGTGGAGGTGTAGGCAAACGCCGCCGCCTTTGATTTCTCCCAGCCCTGCTCCATTTTCACCACCATCATTTCCACCGCGATGATCGCGTCGTCCACCAGCAGGCCGAGCGCGATGATTAACGCGCCGAGCGAGATACGTTGCAGATCGACGCCAGCCGGCTTCATCAGCAAAAAAGTCACCGCCAGCACGACCGGGATCGACAGCGCCACCACCAGTCCGGTGCGGAAGCCGAGGAACAGGAAGCTCACCGCCAGCACGATGGCCACCGCTTCCAGCAGGCTCTTCATGAATTCGTCGATATTGCGTTTGACCACTTCTGGTTGATTCGCCACCTGATGCAGTTCCAGCCCCACCGGCAGTTCGCCGCGCAGCCGCGCGGTTTCCGCTTGCAGATGGTCGCCCAGATTCATCACATTGCCGCCGCGCGTCATCGACAACGCCAGTCCGACCGCCGGCTTGCCCTGCCAGTTGAAATACGCCTGTTGAGGATCGGCATAACCGCGCCAGACTTTCGCCACGTCGCCCAGCTTGAACAGCTTGTCGCCGGCGCGGATGCCGATGGCGCGGATCGCATCGACGCTGTCGAAACTGCCGCTGACGCGGATGCGGATGCGCTCGCTGTCGTTATCGACAAAGCCGGATGGCGTCATCGCGTTCTGCGCCTGTAGCGTCTGCTGGATCAAGCGCGGGTCGAGGCCGAGCGTGGCCAGCTTGGCGGCCGACATCTCGATCCAGATGCGTTCATCCTGAACGCCGATCAGATCGACCTTGGCCACATCCGGCACCCGGCGCAATTCCTGCGCGATGCGGTCGGCCTGACGGCGCAGATCGGCCAGCGTGTAGCCGTCACCGGTCAAGGCGAAGACATTGCCGAAGGCATCACCGAATTCGTCATTCGGAAACGGCCCCTGCACGCCGGCTGGCAGCGTATGGCGCATGTCGTTGATCTTCTTGCGCACCTGGTACCAGAGTTCCGGCACCTGTTTCGGCGGCGTGAAATCACGCAGTTCGATGAACACCAGCGATTCGCCCGGCTTGGAATAGCTGCGCAGGCTGTCCAGGTTGGGCAATTCCTGCAGTTTGCGTTCGATGCGGTCGGTGACCTGTTGCTCCACCTCGCGCGCCGAAGCGCCCGGCCAGAAGGTGCGCACCACCATGATCTTGATGGTGAAATCCGGGTCTTCCGACCGCCCCAGATTGAAGTAAGCCAGGATGCCACCCAGGGTCAGCACCAGCATGAAATACGCCACCAGACTGGGATGCGCCAGCGACCAGGCAGAAAGGTTGAAGGACTTCATGCTTTAACTCCCCTCTCCCGTAAGCGGGAGAGGGGCCGGGGGTGAGGGAGCACCCTTGCCGCAATGTGCTTGAAAATCCCCTCTCCCCAACCCTCTGATAAAGCCCCTACCCCTCGGTATTCCGCCTGCGGGAGAGGGAGCGAACCGGTAACCCTCGACGCGCTCATGGCCGTGCTCCTTCCGCCACCCGCACCGCCTCGCCCTCGATCAGTTTGTGCGCCCCGGCGGCGACGATGCGCTCACCCGCCGCCAGACCGCCGCTGACCGCGACGCCATCCTCGCGCCAGGCGGCTACTGTCACCGGACGCAAATGCACGCGGCCATCGCTACCGATGATCCATACCGCCGGTTGTTTGCCCTGCTGGAACACGCTGCCGAGCGGAATCAGGGTTCCTGCGCCTGTTGCCGCCTTCGGCAACAACACGCGTGCGGTCTGGCCCAGGCGAACCTCAGCATCGGCATTCAGGATCGCCACGCGCGCGGTGAAGGTGCGCGTCAACGGATCGGCTTGCGGCGCGATCTCTCGCACCCGGCCGCGATAGCGTTTGTCCGGCGCGGCCCACAGCGTCACCGTCAGTTCACCCGCCTTGTTCAACTCGG
>JAIFLB010000107.1 GCA_020049245.1 Betaproteobacteria bacterium
CCTTTTCAGGCGGCTTTTTGTTTTCTTCAAGGAGAGATTGGATGATCAAGGTAGGTATCGTCGGTGGCACGGGTTATACCGGTGTCGAGCTTCTCAGGCTTCTGGCGCAACATCCCGAGGTCGAATTGACCGCCATCACCTCACGCAAAGAGTCGGGGATGCCGGTGGCGGAAATGTTCCCTTCATTGCGAGGTCGGGTATCGCTGGCATTTTCGACGCCGGATGAGGCGCCGCTCAAATCTTGCGATGTGGTGTTCTTTGCTACGCCGAATGGCGTCGCGATGCAGCAGACGCGCGAGCTGCTTGATGCCGGTGTCAAGGTCATCGATCTGGCAGCCGATTTCCGCATTCAGGATGTCGCCGAGTGGTCGAAGTGGTACGGCATGGAACATGCCTGCCCTGATCTGGTGGCGGAGGCGGTATATGGTCTGCCGGAAATCAATCGCGACAAGATCAAGGGCGCCCGCCTGATCGCCAATCCCGGTTGCTATCCAACTGCGGTACAGCTTGGTTTTCTGCCCCTGGTGGAGGCCGGTGTGATCGATACCAGCTGGATGGTTGCCGATTGCAAGTCTGGTGTTTCAGGTGCCGGGCGCAAGGCTGAAATCGGCGCTTTGTTCGCCGAATCGTCGGATTCCTTCAAGGCCTATGCGGTGCCAGGGCATCGCCATCTGCCGGAGATTCGTCAGGGTGTGGCGCGCATGGCCGGTCGTGAAGTCGGGCTGACTTTCGTGCCGCACCTGACGCCGTTGATTCGCGGCATTCAGGCCACGCTGTATGCCAGGTTAAACAAGGATATCGATTTACAGGCCTTGTTCGAAGCGCGTTATGCCAACGAATATTTTGTTGACGTGATGCCCGCCAAGTCGCATCCGGAAACCCGTTCTGTGCGCGCCTCCAACATCTGCCGGATTGCCGTGCATCGGCCGCAGGGCAGCCTGGCGGGTGACAACACCGTGGTCGTGCTGTCGGTGATTGATAATCTGGTCAAGGGCGCAGCTGGCCAGGCGGTGCAGAATATGAATATCCTGTTTGATCTGCCGGAGAACACCGCGTTGACGCAGATTCCGGTAATGCCTTGATTTTTTTGCATGAATCCCCACTTACGGCGTGGTTGACGATGCCTCTCCCGGCGCCAATAATGCCTCGCATACTGACTTGAACTGAAAGGAATACCCTATGAATGCCGCTACCGAAATGAGCCCCTTCAACTTTACCGACAGTGCCGCCAACAAGGTCAAGGCGTTGATTGAAGAAGAAGGCAATCCGTGTATTTGTCACCGGCGGTGGTTGTTCCGGTTTCCAGTACGGTTTCACTTTCGATGAAGTCACTAACGAAGATGACATGATCCTGGAAAAAAATGGCGTCACGTTGCTGGTTGATCCGATGAGCATGCAGTACATGATGGGCGCTGAAGTCGATTACACCGAAGGCCTGGAAGGCGCTCAGTTCGTGATCAAGAATCCGAATGCGCAATCCACTTGTGGTTGTGGCTCTTCTTTCTCGGTCTGAACCTTTTTGACTGTTCAGTTGGGCGGCGCAAGCCGCCCTTTTCATTTGTCTTTAGGGATATTCATGGCGCAAAAAACCACCCTGGTAGCGTGCCCGACTTGCGGCAAGGCTGTGGCTTGGCGGCCAGAAAATGCGTTTCGCCCTTTTTGTGGCGAACGCTGCAAGATGATCGATCTGGGCGCCTGGGCAAATGAGTCGTACAAAGTGCCGACCGAGCACGGCACCTTTGAAGAAGATATCGAGCGGCCCCAGTAGCTTCGGGGCTGCTCCTGCCGGTTCAGCGTTTGAAAGTCTGTACGCCTTCCTGCGTGCCCATCAGGCAGACATCAGCGCCACGGCGAGCGAACAAACCAACGGTGACAACGCCGACAATCTGGTTGATTTCGGTTTCCATCGCGACAGGGTCGAGGATGCTCATGCCATGCACGTCGAGGATCACGTTACCGTTGTCGGTGGTGAAGCCGCTCCGCAAGACCGGGTTGCCACCCATCTTGACCAGTTGGCGAGCGACATAAGAGCGCGCCATCGGAATCACTTCCACCGGCAGCGGAAATTTGCCCATCACATCAACCAGTTTGGTCTGGTCGATGATGCAGACAAATTTCTTGGCGCAAGCCGCGACGATTTTTTCCCGCGTCAGCGCGCCACCGCCGCCCTTGATCATCGCCATGTGGCGCGTGATTTCATCGGCGCCATCAACATAGACTTCCATTTCTCCAGCTTCATTCAGATCGATGACACGGATGCCGACTTTCTTCAGGCGTTCGGCGGTCGCCACCGACGAGGCGACGGCGGCATCGATGCGGCCTTTGATGTCGGCCAGCGCATCGATGAAGAAGTTGGCGGTTGAGCCGGTGCCGACGCCGATGATGCCGGCGGGAACGTATTCGATCGCGGCACGCGCGGTGGCTTGTTTCATTTCGTCTTGGGTCAGCATGATGTGGTTCTCTTCTCTTGTTAGTGGTTTGAAGTTCGCTAAATAGGCTTGAGAATAGCGAGCTTTCGCGGCCTCATCAAACATCATGTTCATCTATTCAATGCAACCACGGCGGACTTCATGACCGATTATCTCGAGCGCATCCTTCTCGCCCGGGTTTATGACGTGGCGATTGAATCTCCGCTGGATATCGCGACCAATCTTTCGCGTCGCCTGGGCAATACTGTCTTGCTCAAACGAGAGGACATGCAGCCGGTCTTTTCCTTCAAGCTGCGCGGTGCGTACAACAAAATGGCGGGTTTGACGCAAGCCCAGCTTGATCAGGGCGTTGTCGCCGCGAGTGCTGGCAACCATGCCCAGGGTGTTGCCCTGGCATCGCAGGTTCTGGGCTGTGATGCCACCATCGTGATGCCTGCGACGACGCCGGGGATCAAGATCGATGCCGTAGCAAAGCGTGGCGCAACGGTGGTATTGCACGGAGACTCTTACGACGATGCCTATAAGCGCGGCATGGAAATCGCCCGCGCGGAAAACAAGGTGTTCGTGCATCCGTATGATGATCCGGAAGTGATCGCCGGCCAGGGCACTATTGGCATGGAGGTGTTGCGTCAGTCGCGTAATCCGATCGATGCGATTTTTGTGCCGGTTGGCGGCGGTGGTTTGATCGCCGGCATTGGCGCCTACATCAAGCGTTTGCGGCCGGAAATCAAAATTATCGGTGTCGAACCGGAAGACGCGGATGCAATGGCGCGCAGCCTGTGCAAGAAGGAACGCATCACCTTGCCGCAAGTGGGAATCTTTGCCGATGGTGTGGCGGTGAAGCAGGTTGGCGAGGAAACCTTCCGTCTCTGCCAACTCTATGTCGATGAAATCATTCGGGTCAGCAACGACGCGATTTGCGCCGCGATCAAGGATGTCTTTGAAGATACGCGTTCCATTCTGGAACCAGCTGGTGCACTCGGTGTGGCGGGCGCCAAGGTGTGGGCGGAGCGGGAGAATGTCCTTGGCAAGACGCTGGTGGCCATTGCCAGTGGCGCCAATATGAATTTTGACCGTCTTGGATTCGTTGCCGAGCGTGCTGAACTCGGCGAGAAGCGTGAAGCAGTGCTTGCCGTCACCATCCCGGAAGAGCCAGGCAGTTTCAAGACTTTCTGCACGCTGCTGGGCGCTCGGGCCATCACCGAGTTCAATTACCGGTTTGCCGATGCCAACGAAGCGCACATTTTCGTCGGGGTGCAAGTACCGGATCGAGCAGAAGTGGACAAGTTGATCTCAGCCCTGACGACGCATGCGTTACCCGTGCTGGATTTGTCAGATAACGAAATGGCCAAGCTGCATATTCGCCATCTGGTTGGCGGCCGTGCGCCGCACGCGGAGAACGAAGTGCTTTATCGCTTTGAGTTTCCGGAACGTCCGGGCGCGTTGATGAAATTCCTGAACAGCATGAGCCATGCCTGGAATATCAGCCTGTTCCACTACCGCAATCACGGCGCTGATTACGGACGGGTGCTGGCGGGAATTCAGGTTGCGCCAGAGCAGAAGGAGGAATTTCAGTTGTTTCTGGATGACCTCGGTTATCGCTACTGGAATGAATCACGTAACCCGGCTTACAACTTGTTCCTGAAGTAAAAAACGGCCCCGGCCTTGAAGGCCGGGGCCGTAGTAGGGTTTTCAGCGGGATTGCGTAACCAGCAGTTTCTGCTTGTTGCATGCCTCACAATGACGCGCCAGGAAAGCTTCTGCTTCGGCGGGCGGCAACACTGAAGCCATGGTGGTGATCATTTCAACATAAGTGCCGTCGCCGCTGGCCTTGCAGGGTGCAACATTCAACACGTCCAACTTATCAATTTGGGTTGACTCTGCGGCTTGAATGCTGGTGGTAGCGAAAGTCATTACTAACAACATGCTGGCAATTACAGAATTACGATATTTCATGGTCCTACTCCTTTGAGGTGAATATATTAGAAAAATCTAATGTAGATGCATGATATGAGGAAAAGACTTAAGAGAAAACATTTGCTTGGGCGGGTTGGGATAGGTTTTCAAGCTTGTTGCAATAGCGAAACAGGCCAAGCTCAGGATCCACCGACAAGTTATGCATCAAATTGCGTCGTTGCCCTCTGCTTCAACCGGCGGAATGGTTTTGTGGCAGGAACAGCGCACTTTGCTGGGGGCTTGGTGCGAATGCCGGATTTCATGCATGCGAGTTTTGCAACTTGTTTCGTTATCAAAGTACTCGGCTTTGCCCGTGATCGTGGGACCGTCAGGCGAGAGTGAAAGGAAAGATAGGAGAACCAGGCTTTTCATGATCCACATCCATTAATAAATTTAATGCTTATATATAAGCACATGATGATGTATGTGGTACTGAAATGACCTCATGCATTCATGCGTCAGCGTTAAGCCGTGGCGATTTCGCCATACCCTCCATGAAGGGTCATTTAGCTCTGCAGTAAATTTGATGCTGGAGGCAGCCTGACAGTTCGGAAAACAAGACCTGAAAGCTGTTTACAGCATTGCTGCAAAGCAATATTAAAAAGCACTTATGCACAAAATCGACGTTGACATCGAAAACAATCAAGGGTAAGAAAATAACTGCCAGGGTGGTTTGTAACTCTTTGTTTTTACTGAGTATATTTTCTGCATATAAATTGTGCCCTGAACCTAACTCCACGTTTCGTAAGTGTTTTTCTGGCTTCAGGAGGAGTTTTCAACATAGTTATCCACAGGTCTCGTGGACAACTGAAAAAGGGCTTTCTGGATGAGCGGGTTCATACATTTTCATTCCAGATTACTTTAACTATCAGACCCAAGTTCGAAGCATCAAGCTGGGTTGGTGACAATGCAATGAAGCCATCTGGCAGCTGGGTACCGCTTGCCCGGTCGGACCCGCAACCAGTTGGCTGAAATTGGGTTGCAGGCCAACTTCGATGCGTAGCAACGACGACGTTCCCAATCAAACCTTTGGTATGTGCCTTGAGTGTTTGCATGAATATTATTGAATGCTAATGTAACTGCGTTTCGCACTTGATCGTTGATCTGCCATGCGCCCCTCCCTTGTTCTGCTCATTGAAGTTCTGTTTGGTCTGATTTTGTTGACCACACCAGTTCGGGCGGATTTCGACTCCGGCCTGATGGCCTATTCCAGTGGCGATTTTGATACTGCCGCGCGCGAGTTTTCCATCTTGGCGAAGGGCGGCGACAAGGAAGGGCAGTACTACATGGGGCTTCTTTATGAAGAAGGGCAGGGCGTCGCGCGACAATTTGATAGCGCTGAAAAGTGCTACACAAAAGCGGCTAAGCAAGGTTATCTCGATGCCTATTTCGCTCTTGGCGAATTGTATTTGCATCAACCCGGAAACAAGAAAGATCGGGTTTCCGCGTATTACTGGCTTGAGATGGCGGCAAAGCATGGTCATCCGCGTGGAATGGACGAATTCTTGCGCAACCAGAAGGCGATGACTCCGGATGAGATCAGCCAGGCCAAAAAAGCGGCCATGAATCTGCCGTGAATAAGTCATTGTCCGGTGGTTCATTTCTCTGTTTGCCGGCGGCATGACAAAAACCGAGGTTCGAGTACTTTGCCCATGTGGATCGGGCAGTTTTTTTCAAAGCTGCTGCCAGCCCTATTTGCAGTCAACCAATTCGCCGGCGAATGCTGAGCTTCTGATGCGTTCGCGTTACACGGCCTACGTGCTGAAAGACGCTCCATATTTGCTGGCCACCTGGCATCCGGATACACGCCCGGAAAGTCTGGTCTTCGATCAAGATCCGCCGCCGCAGTGGCTCGGCTTGGCGATCAAGCGCCATTTGCAAATCGATGCACACCACGCCGAAGTCGAGTTTGTCGCGCGTTACAAGATCAACGGGCGCGGGTTCCGCATGCAAGAAACCAGTCGGTTTGAATGCATTGACGGCCGCTGGCTGTATCTGGATGGTGATCTCGCGCGCGGCTGAATAAGTGGCATGGCGGGCAAGCGGGCCGACTTTATACTCTCGGCATGATGGCTGGAATTTCCTCAAACTGGGATGTGGGTTGGTTGCGCCAGCCAATTGCGCTTGGGTTGCTGATCTCGGCCGGGCTTCATTTCATTTTTCTGATCTTGATTCAGGTCACGCCGGTCAGCAGCGGGCGTCAGGTTGTCGTGATCAATGCACGCATGCAAACGCCTGCATCTCAGCCCGAACAGAATCAGGAAGTCATGGCCGAACCGCTTGTCCAGTCCGAACCGGACTCATCCGATAAGATCGTGCTGGCTGTTGAGCCGACGAGTCAGCCCGCGCTGGAAGTGAAGCAGGCAGTTAAGCTGGAAGAGAAACAAGAAGAGGTACAAGAACCAGCGACCGTGGCGCCACTTGTTTCGATATCCAATAGCGTTGCGTCAGCAGGCGGTACACAAAAGGCACAGCCTACAACGTCAGCTGAAGTCACACGCGGCACTCAACAAGAAACAGGTTTGCCGAGTTTGCCGATTGGTATCGATACCCAGTTTTACCTGGCGCGTCAGGTCGACAAACAGCCGAAGGCAATAGGTTCGATTGAACCGGTTTATCCCGAAGAAGCGAAACAACGCGATATCGAAGGCACGCTGAAATTGATGCTGAAAATCGATGATCTTGGGCGTGTGATGTCGGCGGAAGTTGTCGAGGCAACGCCGGCAGATGTGTTTGATAAGGCAGCGCTGGCGGCGTTTCGGGATGCGCGATTCACCCCGGCGATGAAAGATGGGCGGCCGGTCCGCTATCAAGCCTACATCCGGGTCGATTTCAAACTGGAGGATTGATGCTGAAAGCGGAATAAACGTCCGAATCAAGGCGTGATCAGCGGGAAGTCACGTGGCAGCAGAACCCACATGCGGCCCTTTTGTTTCATCGATCCAGCTTTTTTGCCAGCCTCGTCGCCAAATCCCCAGAAGAAATCTGCGCGCACATTGCCGCGGATGGCGCCGCCGGTGTCCTGCGCCAGCATCAATCGGTTCAATGTTTCGCTCGAATTGGGGAAGGTGGTGGCCAGCCAGACTGGGGCGCCCAGTGGCATGCCGCGCGGATCGATGGCGATACTGCGTTCGGCCGTGAGCGGCACACCCAGGGCACCAAGTGGGCCGCTGAGGTGGTTTGGCAGTTCGCGGAAAAAAACATAACTGGGATTCGCATTCAGCAGTTCCGGCAAACGCGACGAATTCTGCCGTCCCCAATCCTTGATGCCCTGCATCGATGCCTTGTCGAGCGTGAGTTCACCCTTTTCGATCAGCCATTTTCCGATCGAGCGGTACGGGTGGCCGTTCTGATCAGCGTAACCCACCCGCACGGTATCGCCATTCTCAAGCTGCACGCGGCCCGAACCTTGCACCTGCAGGAAGAACAACTCCACCACATCATCAACCCAGACCAGTTCTTTGCCGCGCATCGGTGCTGAGCCGGCTTCAATTTCTGAGCGGCTGAAATACGGCACGACCTTGTTGCCCTGCAATCGGCCACGCAAGCGTAAATTCTTCAATTCCGGATAAAGGCTGGCGAGATCAACCACAAGTAGGTCTTCTGGTGCGGCGTAGATCGGGAAACGGTATTTGGACGTTGGATAGCGACTGCCGCGTAACAAGGGCTCGTAATAGCCGGTGACCAGGCCTTCGAGGCCGTTGTCGGCCTGATTGATTTGCCAAGGTGAAAAATACTGTTCAAAAAACGCTCGGATGGTCGCGGCATCCGGCGACAGGGCCAACTGTGTGGCAGCCTGGCAAACACCGGTCCAGGCCGGATTGCTGCGCAAGCCGCGACAGGATTGATGCAATGCCGGCCATGCCGGCGTCATGTCATCGTCACGCCAGCCGGGCAAATGTGTCCAATCCGCCGGCTTCAACCAGGGCATGGCGATCGGAGTGGTTTTGCCAGGTTCTGGGGAAACCGGGGTCGGTAGTTTGACCGGCTCGACCACGGCGGGCAGATGCGGTGCGGTTTCGGGGGGCGGCGCAGGGCGCACTTCAGGCGTGGCGACAGCGGGTGGCGCGGTCTCGACAGGTGCCGGTTTGACCGGCTTGACAGGTTCCAGCGGTGCGTCCGGCCTTTCGCCCAACAAGCTGCAGCCTGAAATCAACATGGCGATCAAGCCAATCAAAAAATATTCGCGCATGGAGACTCGGAAGTCGAAAAAAACGGACACGGCTAATCAGTCAATAGACCACAAGCAGACCGGCAATGCTGGCAAAGAGGAACTCGCCTGGGGTTCGATCAATGCAAAACGCGCGGGACGGAGAGGATGAATTCGGGAATTTCGGCTTCAAACGGTTTGCCATCTTCGGCCACCATCTGATAGCTGCCTTTCATCGCACCAACCGGGGTAGAGACGGCGGTTCCACTGGTGTATTCGAAACTGTCGCCCGGTTTCAGCAGCGGTTGCTCGCCGACCACGCCGAGGCCACGAACTTCCTGCACCTTCTGGTGCGCATCGATGATCTGCCAGTGGCGAGAAATCAATTGCGCGGCAATCTGTCCGGTGTTGGAAATGGTGATCGTGTAGGAGAAAACATAGCGCTCGGCGGCCTCGTCCGATTGCTCGGGGATGAAGTGGGTCTTGGCGGTGACGGTGATATGGTATTTCCTGATTTCGGCCATGGTGTGCGGCGAGGTGCGGGGAGAGGTTGCGATTGCACACGAATCGCTTCGGACTGTCCAGACTGCCCTATATTCCAGGCAGCCTTCGGCGGGTAATATCACGCTTTTAACTAGCCGGGAAATTGTCATGGCCGATTATCAGATTGCTCCTTCCATCCTCTCCGCCAACTTCGCCAAGCTGGGGGAGGAAGTCGATAAAGTCCTCGCCGCAGGCGCCGACATCGTTCACTTCGACGTCATGGATAACCACTATGTCCCCAATCTGACCATTGGCCCGCTGGTCTGTGAAGCGCTGCGCAAGCATGGTGTCACCGCGCCGATCGACGTGCATCTGATG
>JAIFLB010000182.1 GCA_020049245.1 Betaproteobacteria bacterium
GGAACAACGTGCCGTTCGAGGCGAGCGAATATTGCATCCGCCGCAGCGCTCGTTCCTGCGCCGCCGTTTTGAAGTAAATCAGGACATTGCGACAGGTCACCAGATCCATCCGGGTAAACGGCGGGTCTTCCAACAGGTTGTGGCGGGCAAACACGATGTTCTGGCGAATCTCCGCTTTCACCACAAAATGGTTGCCGCGCTTGCTGAAGAAGCGCTCCAGCCGTTCCGGCGAGACTTCCGCCATGATCGCCTCGGAGAACGCACCGGCGCCAGCGGCTTCGATATTCTGCTGTTCCACATCGGTAGCGAAAATCTTGATGCTCGGCCAGCGCTTGACCTGTTCGAACGCCTCGGCAAACAGAATCGAAGGGTTGGCCGTCATCCCGCTCACGCACCAGATTGATGATGGTCTTGGCCATCACTTCGAACGATTCGGCATCGCGGAAGAAATTGGTCACCGGGATCAGAATCTCGCGCCGCAGCGTCAGCGCTTCGGAGCGATCGCCATGCAGCAACTTGAGATAGTTTTCCAGGTCCGGCACATGCCGTACCTGCATCCGGCGTTCGATCCGGCGTACCACGGTGGCGGGTTTGTATTCACGGAAATTGACGCCGCCCTGCTGATGCAGCAGGTGCAGGATTTCTTCCATCGGCGAGTCACGATCCAGCGACGAGTCGAGCGTCGAATCTGGCTGCTCAGCCTTCAGCAGCGCGGGATGCGGCACATGCTGAATATGGTCGAGAATGCGCTGTCCAAGGTGTTCCGGCGGCAACACTTCATCCACCAGGCCGGTGACGATGGCGCTGCGCGGCATGCCGTCGAATTTGCAGGTTTCCGGGTCTTGCGCCAGCAGCAAACCGCCCGCCGCGTTGATCGCCACCGCACCCCGCGTGCCATCGGAGCCGGTGCCGGAAAGAATGACACCGACCGCTCGATTGCCGTATTCCTGCGCCAGCGAGTTGAAGAACAGATCAATCGGCAGCGACAATCCGCGCGGGCTTTTCGGCGACAGGCGCAACTGCCCGACCGCAATCGTCATCAGGCTGCCGGGCGGGATCAGGTAGACCACGTTGGGCTCGATGCGCATTGCATCTTCAACAGTAATCACCGGCATTTTGGTATGCCGCGACAGCAGGTTGGCCATCATGCTTTTGTGATCCGGCGAGAGATGCTGAATCACCACAAAGGCGGCGCCCGAATCCACTTTCATTTCATGAAAAAAGCGTTCCAGCGCATCCAGGCCGCCAGCGGAAGCGCCAATGCCGACGACATAGCCGTCAAATCGGCTGGGCGGCTTGGGGGGTGCAGGGGGTGCGGCTTTGGCCGGCTTGCGGCCTTTGGCGGAGGTGTCTGATTGGGTCATCGAGAAAATTGGCTCAAGAGTTCAAGGTTTCCGATAAATCGCCGGCTTCACCTGCACCAGGCCCGGCACCAGGCCGGTGATGCTTTCGGAATGCCCGGAGAAGAAATAGCCATCCGGCTTCATGAACGGTAGCAGATTCTCGACCACCCGACGCTTGGTCGGCATATCGAAATAGATCAACACATTGCGCAGAAAGATGACATCGAACAAGCCCAGCTTGGGCAACGGTTCCATCAGGTTGGCTTGCTGAAAGCGGACACGCTTGCGCAGCGTCGGGTCGATCAGGAAGGTGCCTTCCTGCTCACCAGTCCCCTTCAGGCAATAGGCGCGCAGATAGGGTTTCGGGATTTTCTCGGCGCGTTCCATCGGGTACTGGCCGCGACTCGCTTTTGCCAGCACCTTCGTGCTCAGGTCGGAACCGATGATTTCCCACGGTCGCTGCCCCAAACGTTCGGCCAGCAGCATGGCGATGCTGTAAGCCTCCTCGCCGGAGGAACTGGCTGCGCTCCAAACGCGGAAGGTATCGCCCGGCGGCACTGCGGGGACGATGATTTCGCTCAGGAAAGCGAAATGCTGCGGCTCGCGAAAGAAGAAGGTTTCGTTGGTAGTCAGCGCATCCAGCGCCCATTGCCGTTCCTGCGGGTCAGTGCGGCCGGCAATAAGACGGAAATACTCGCCATAACTGGCAATGCCCAGGCTTTCGATGCGTCGCGTCAGGCGGCCGATCACCAGCGCCTTTTTTTCGTTGGTGAGACTGATGCCGGCGGCTTCGTAAAGCATTTTGCGCAGGAAATCGAATTCCTGGTCGGTGAGGTTCATGGCGAGTCCCGTAGGATGGGCAATGTCGGGCGAAGCGCGTGTGCGCAGTCTCGTAGGTTGGGCAATGTCGGGCGAAGCGCGGAAGCGCAGCGTGCCCAACGTTCCACGCATCCATGTTGGGCACGCTGCGCTTTGCCCAACCTACGGAATGATTCGCCCGACAAATGCACAGCGCCCGACATTGATCGACCTCCATGTCAGAAGCGGACGAAATCGCCTTCCGCGACATCAGCGGCAGCGGCGGCCGGTCTGCTGATGCGGGCCATGCGTGGCATGGCGGCTTGCAGCGAAACCTGGTCTGAACCGGCAAGCGTGAAGAAGGCCATGGTCTGTTGCAGTTGTTCCGACTGGCTGTTCATTTCTTCCGCCGTGGCGGCCAATTCTTCCGATGCGGATGCGTTCTGCTGCGTGATATGCGAAAGCTGGCTGACTGCGCTGTTGATCTCGGCGATGCCGGATGCCTGTTCTCCCGAACCAGCAGAAATTTCCTGCACCAGATCCGAGGTTTTCTGGATCGACGGCACGATTTCGTCCAGCAAGTGACCCGCAGTTTCCGCCATCTGCACACTGCCGCTGGCCAGTTCGCCGATTTCCTGCGCCGCCACCTGGCTGCGTTCTGCCAGTTTGCGCACTTCGGCAGCCACCACCGCGAAGCCCTTGCCATGCTCGCCGGCGCGCGCCGCTTCGATGGCCGCGTTCAGCGCCAGCATGTTGGTCTGGTAAGCGATGTCGTCGATGATGCCGATCTTGCCGGCGATCTGCTTCATCGCGGTCACTGTCTGCTGCACGGCCAAGCCGCCTTCGCCGGCTTCCTTCGCGGCCTTCGTCGCCATGCCGTCGGTCACCTTGGCGTTCTCGGTATTCTGCGTCACCGAAGCGTTCATCTGTTCCATTGCGGCCGAGGTTTTCTCGACGCTGGTCGCCTGCGCGCTGGAGGCCTGCGACAACGATTGCGAAGTGGCTGAAATCTGGCCCGATGCGCTGGTCAGTTGCTCCGCCGCGGAACGCACCTCGGCAATGATCTGGGCCAGGCGGCCAACCATTTCCTGCAACGACGCAAGCAGGCTGCCCGGATTTTTTGACTCGATCTGCATCGACAGATCGCCGGCTGCAATGCGGTTCGCCATTTCCATTGCATACGCCGGCTCACCGCCCAGCCGGCGATATAAACCGCGCAATGTCAAAAACATCATGACGGTGCCGAAGATCGGCGCCAGCACGCTCAAACCCAGGCTCCAGGTGCGCATCTCGGCGACATTGGCCAGGGTCTGCTGGGCGCTGGCCTGGGCCGCTTCACCCAACACCTTTTTCTGTTCCAGCAAATGATCTTTCAACTTGCGCCAGAGCGGCGTCTCGTCCTTGTTCAGCTTGGCCTGCGCGGCGGGTGAATCCAGCTTCGCCAGCGCGGTAATCTCATCCAGACGTTTCTCACGTTGTTCGCTCAGCTTGGATATTTCCTGCAGCACACTAACCAGTGCAGGCTTGTCAGTCGCCAACCTATTGGCGGTTTCAAGCGCGGCGCGGAAATCCTTGCGCGCCTTTTTCAGATTGTCATACGCCTTCGGATTGGCCGGGTCGAGAATGATGTTGCGCACCGCCTGCCCAGTCTGCAAACCCTGGGCATACATTTCGCTGAACGACTCCAGCAGCACCTGATCTTTTGCCAGATAGTCAGTCAGACATTGCTGGGCGTTGTTGAGACCACTGACCGCAACCCCCAGCGCAATCATGAACACGACGAAAACCACAGCACTGGAACCCAGCAAGCTGGCGCGAACCGTTAGTTGTTTCATTTTCTTCCCCTGAACAGAACAGGCGGGCCTACTCCCCGGCACCCGCCCCGATCTTGACCCATGGGCCAGGCAGACACTGATCAATTCGTCATTCCCGCGCATGCGGGAATCCAGTCACTTGATTCGACTGGGTTCCCGCCTGCGCGGGAACGACGAAAACGATTAATTCAGCGTCTAACTAGGTAGTGCTTTCCGGCAAACCCAACGCGGGTACACCCCCCACTTGGGCCACCTGTGACAGTTGCGACATTTCCTCCACTGAAAGCACGTTGTGCACGTTCAGGATGATCACGAACTTGTCGTTCACCTTGCCCATACCCTGGATGAAATCGGTGCGAATGCGGGCGCCGAAGCTGGGTGGCGGTTCCACCATGTTGGCCGGAATCTCCAGCACTTCGGACACGCTGTCGACGACGACGCCGATATCCTGCCGCTCACCGGCATTGTCGATTTCGATGATGATGATGCAGGTGCGCCGGGTCACCGCCACCGGCGGCCGCCCGAAACGCACCGACAGATCGATCACCGGCACCACCGAGCCGCGCAGGTTGATCACACCGCGAATGAACGGCGGCATCATCGGCACCGTGGTCAACGCACCGTATTCGATGATTTCACGAATGTTGAGAATCTCGATGGCGAACATCTCGCCGCCGAGCTGAAAGGTCAGGTATTGCTGCTCGCCAATCGCCTGGGCAAGCGCGTTGGCGACGACAGGGACGATGTTGCCCATCTTGCTCTCCTCAGAAGCGCACGAAATCGCGCTCGGAAGGATCGGTGTCCTTGGCGCTGGGCCGCGCCATCCTGGGTTGTGCGCGTTGCGCCATGACCGGTCCGCTCTGGCCGCCTTGGCCTGAACCGGAGAGTTTGAAGAAGGCCATGGTCTGTTGCAGTTGTTCGGCCTGGCCATTCATCTCTTCCGCAGTCGCCGCCAGTTCCTCGGAAGCCGAGGCGTTCTGTTGCGTGGTCTGCGACAACTGGCTCATGGCGCTGTTGATCTGGCCGATGCCGGACGATTGCTCGCTGGAGCCGGCGGCGATTTCCTGCACCAGGTCGGAGGTTTTCTGGATCGACGGCACGATTTCGTCGAGCAAGGTGCCGGCTTTTTCCGCCATCTGCACGCTGCCGCTGGCGAGTTCGCCGATTTCCTGCGCCGCGACCTGGCTGCGCTCGGCCAGTTTGCGCACTTCCGCCGCCACCACCGCGAAGCCCTTGCCATGTTCGCCGGCACGCGCCGCCTCGATGGCGGCATTGAGCGCCAGCATGTTGGTCTGGTAGGCGATGTCGTCGATGATGCCGATCTTGCCGGCGATCTGTTTCATGGCATGCACGGTCTGCTTCACCGCTTCGCCGCCCTCGACCGCTTCCTTCGAGGCTTTCTGCGCCATGTTGTCGGTGAGCTTGGCGTTCTCGGTGTTCTGCGTCACCGAGGCGCTCATCTGCTCCATCGAGGCCGAGGTTTCCTCGACGCTGGCAGCCTGTTCGCTGGAGCCCTGCGACAGCGATTGCGAGGTGGCCGAAACCTGACCGGAGGCGCTGGTCAGGTTGTCGGCGGCGCTGCGTACTTCGGTGATGATCTGCGACAGGCGGCCGACCATGGTCTGCATCGCCAGCAGCAACTGGCCGGTCTCGTCCTTGCTGTCTACGTCGATGCGGATGGACATGTCACCCTCGGCCATGGCTTCGGCCGCTTTCACCGCGACGCCGATCGGTTTGGTGATGCCGCGGGTGACCAGCCAGGCGCCGCCGACGGCGATGAGCACGGCGACCAGCAGGATGATGATGATGAGATTGCGGGTACTGGTGGCCAGGTCGGCGGCGTCCTTGCCGGTGGTCGCCATCAACTCGCTTTGGAATTCGATGAGTTTGTTGAGGTTGGCGAAATACGGCACCTGGACTTTGCGCAAATCGCCGAACAGCAGCGCGGTGGCTTCGGCCTTCTGGCCGTTGATGGCCAGTTCCAGGGTTTTGTCGCGCGCCTTGACGTACTCGGCGCGGGCATCCAGCACCGTCTTGAGCATTGCCTTGCCTTCCTCGCTCAGGATGGTTTTTTGCAGGGTTTCATAATGATCGTTGGCCTTCTTGCGGTTGTCGTCGATGAGCGCCTTCTGCTTCAGCATTTCCTCCCTGTCGCTGCTGATGATGAGGTTGCGCAGGGAGCGGGCGTCTTCGTTGACGACATCGATGATCGAGTTGGCGATGATCGTCTTGGGATACTTGTCGTTCACCATGTTGTCGATTTCGGCGTTGAGCTGACCAACCCTCATGATGCCGATCACCCCAACGAGGATAAGCAATACAACCACCGCGCCGAAGCCGATGGCAAGTTTCAGACCGAGTTTCAAGTTCTTGAACATTTTGGACTCCTGTTTAAATCAATGAGCCGACAGGGCAAGCGGTGACGCAAAAGTCTTGCCCGATTCGGATTCGGTTGCCAAAGCAATGAGAGAAGGAACGTCCAGGATCAGCGCGACTTCGCCGCTGCCCAGGATGGTTGAACCGGAAATGCCACGCAGATGGGTAAATATCTGGCCGAGTGGTTTGATCACCGTCTGGAATTCACCCATCAGTTCATCCACCACCAGACCGGCCTTATTGCCGGCGTATTTGACGACGACGACGTTTTCCCGCTTGCCGCTGCGGCCGGCGAGAGCGAAATACTCGCGCAGGCGGATCAACGGCAGCACTTCGCCGCGCAAGTTGAGCATGTTGCCGCGCGCCTTGTTGGAGGCTTTGCCATCGGTCAGCTCGATGCATTCTTCAACCATGTCGAGCGGCACCACGTAGGCCGACGTGCTGACCCCCATCAGGAAGCCGTCGATGATCGCCAGCGTCAACGGCAGGCGGATCGACATCGTGGTGCCGACGCCTTCCCGGCTGTCGATGGTCGCCGTGCCGCGCAAGGCTTCGATGTTGCGTTTCACCACATCCAGGCCGACACCGCGGCCGGACAGGTTGCTGATCTGATCGGCGGTGGAAAAGCCGGGCTCGAACAGCAGTTTGAACAAATCCGCATCGGACGGATCGGCTTCGGCGGCAAGCAGACCTTTGGCAACCGCTTTTTGCTTGATCCGCTCGCGTTTCAGACCGCCGCCATCGTCGGCCACTTCAATCACGATGTTGCCGGACTCGTGGTAAGCATTCAGGTTGACCCGGCCGCGCGCCGGCTTGCCGGCGGCGATGCGCGCTTCGGCCGCTTCGATGCCGTGGTCGATGGCGTTGCGCACCATGTGGGTCAATGGGTCGCTGATCTTTTCCACTACCGTCTTGTCGAGTTCCGCCTCGCCGCCGGTGATGACCAGCTCGATGTCCTTGCCGAGATCGCGCGACACATCGCGCACGACGCGATGGAAACGATTGAATGTCTCGCCGATCTGCACCATGCGCAGGCGCAGCGCGCCATCACGGATTTCATCGACCAGGCGGGAAATGGTCGAGGTCGCCTCGAACATGCCTTCATCTTTCGCTTTTTGCGCCAGCAACGCGGCAGACGCGCCGGCAATGACCAGTTCGCCGACCAGATTGATCAATTGATCGAGCTTGTCGGCATGCACCCGGATCAGCTTGGCGTCTTGCGCCTTCTTGTCGTTGACCTGGGCTTGCTTGACCACCGCCGCTTCGACCAGCTCCTTCTGCACCGCATGCTGCTCGACCAGGATTTCACCCAGTGGCGCGGCCTTGTACTCGCTATCTGACGGCTCGGCTGACTCGATCCCTTGCGTATCCAGCCCCTTGTTCAGCTCGACCGAAGTGATCACCCCGGCCTGGAGCAGGATTTCGCCCAGGCGCATGGTGTCTTCCGGCAGCGACATGATCAGATCGACATATTGCGAGACCTTGCTGTACGGCGGCAGGATGTTGAGCAGGCAGGAGTCGCGCACGAAATCAAACACCCGCTCGATCTTTTCCTTGCTGGTTTCAGCGCGGAAATCGATCTCGAACCCCATGTAGCAGGCTTCCGGATCCATCGCATCGGCGTCCGGCATCGCATCGAGCAAGGTAGTGATGTGGGCGATTTCGCCGAAACCGGACAAGTAGCGCAGGAAGGCCAACGGGTCCATGCCTTCGCGCAGGACGTTGTCGCCAAAACGGATCGAGATATGCCAGCAATCGTGGCCGACCATGCCGCCGCCGCTGCTTTCCAGTTGAGAATCCGATGCCGCCGCCAGCTCACTCGCCGCTTCTTTTGATGACGAATACGCCCGCAAACCGGTCAGCAATTCCTCGCCCCGCGCCAGGGTCGCGGCATCCGGCCGCGCCGCTGGATCGATGGCGAATTCGAGCAGGCGGGCGATCTGGTCGCCACTGGCGAGCAACAATTGGATCAGTTCGCCATCGAGTTTGATGCGTCCGTCTCGCGCTTCATCGAGTGCGTTTTCCACCACATGGGTGAATTCGACGATGTAGTCGCATTCGACGATACCGGCGCCGCCCTTGATGGTGTGTG
>JAIFLB010000043.1 GCA_020049245.1 Betaproteobacteria bacterium
GGATCGGGTCGATGCCAAGCGCGATGGCGATGGGCAGGAACAGCGGCGCCAGGATCAATACGATGGAACTCGGTTCCATGAACTGGCCGGCGAGCAGCAAGGTGACGTTGACGAAGATCAGGAACTGCCAGGCTTCCAGATCCTGCGCGATGACCCAGGCGGCGAGGTTTTGCGGAATCTGTTCCGAGGTCAGCAGGAAGTTGAACAGGATGGCGTTGGTGATGATGTAGAGCAGCATCGACGAGGTGTTGGCGGCATGCAGCAACACCTTGCCGATGTCGCGGAACGGCAGGCTGCGATAGATGAAACTGGCGCAGATGAAGGCATACACCGCAGATACCGCCGCTGCTTCGGTCGGCGTGAAAACGCCGCCATAGATGCCGCCCATGACGATGACCACCAGCATCAAGCCCCAGAACGCGTCCATGAACGACTTCACCACTTCCTTGAAACTGGCGCGAGGGATGGTCGGGAAGTTGTGCTTCTTGGCGTAGAGGAAAGTGACCCCCATCAGCACCAGCGCCAGCAAGATGCCTGGCACGATGCCAGCGACGAACAACTTGCCGGCCGATTCCGACGTCGCCACCGCATAGATGATCATCACGATGGACGGCGGAATCAGGATGCCCAGGCTGCCGGAACAGGCGATCAAACCCGTGGAGAAGCCTTTCGGATAGCCCTGTTGCACCATCGCCGGCAACATCAACGAACCGATGGCCATGACGGTGGCCGGGCTGGAACCGGACAGCGTGGCGAAGAAGGCGCAGGCAACGATGCTGGCCATCGCCAGGCCGCCCGGCATCCAGCCGACCAGCGTGACGGCAAAGGCGATGATGCGCTTGGCCACGCCGCCGTCGGTGAGGAAAGCGCCGGCCAGCACGAAGAACGGCACCGCCATGATCGAAAAACTTTCCAGCCCGGTGAACAGGCGCTGCGAAATGATGTTCACCGTGGTCATGTCGAACGACGAGAAGAACACCAGGAAGGTCATCACCGTCATGCCCAGCGGGATGCTCATGATGAGTGCGGCGGTCATTTCGCATGCTCCTTCGCGCTGTCGAGCGCGCCTTCACGCAGATCGGAAACCGGGCCGGCAGACGTGGTCTGACCGCTCTTGAGGAACTTCACCAGACTCTGGATGAAGCGGTAGCACATCAGGCCGGAGCCGAACGGTATCGCCAGATAGATGATCCACATCGGCCATTCCAGATCGGGCGAAATCTGCCCGGTGCCGTAAATGAAGATCACCCAGCGGGCGCCGAAGAAGGAAATGATGCCGGTGAAGGTAATGCCCAGCACCATGCCGGCAATGACCAGAAAGCGCCGCTTGGCGCCTTCCACCTTGTTCACCACGTAATCGACGCCGACGTGGATGCCGGTGCGCACGCCATACGCGGCGCCGAACTTGGCCATCCAGATGAACAGGTAAATGGTGAGTTCAGTCGACCAGGTAAACCCGGTGCCCATGGTGTAACGCATCATCACGGAAACGAAGGTGACCAGCGTGGCGACGGCCATGAAGGAGAGGATGATCCACTCCTCCAGTCGATCCAGCATGCGGTGAAACATGATGCTTCCCCTGCAGGTTTGGCAAAACTCTGGGAAAGAAACCCCGGCGCCAGGCCGGGGCCGAACGGGTGGGGCTTACTTCTTCTCGGCGGCGGGCTTGCTGGCCTTCACCGGACCGGGTTTGTCCTTCTTGGCAGGAGCGGCGGGTTTGGCGGCCTTTTCCTTTTCCACCTGAAGGGCGGTCAGGTAAGCCGCCTGGATGAAGTCGCGGCCGATTTTCTCCTCGAACTCTTTGTGCACCGGCAGCAGCGCCTGTTGCCAAACCACGCGATCCTTGTAGGGCAGCGTGTAAACCTGGGTGGTGCCGGCCGCTTTTACCTTGGCCAGTGCTTCGTCGTTCTCTTCCTGCGCGATCTTGCGCTCGAACACCGTGGTGTCCTTCATCGCCTTATCGAGCGTGGTGCGCAAATCGGCTGGCAGGTCGTCCCAGAACTTCTTGTTGACGATCACTGCATAGCCCAGATAACCGTGGTCGGACAAGGTCAGGTGCTTCTGCACCTCATGCATCTTCTGCGTGAACAGGTTGGACATCGGGTTTTCGGTGCCATCCACCACGCCCTGTTGCAGCGCCGAATACACCTCGGAGAACGCCATCACCTGTGGATTCGCGCCCAGTGCCTTCATCTGCGCTTCCAGCACCTTGGAAGACTGGATGCGCATCTTCATGCCTTTGAAATCTTCCACCGAATGCATCGGCTTGTTAGAGCTCATCTGCTTGAAGCCGTTGTCCCAGAAGCCGAGGCCGGTGATGCCCTTGGCATCGAGCAAGCCGAACAGCTTCTTGCCGATATCGCCATCCATCACGCGATACAGGGTTTCCTTGTTGGGGAAGACATAGGGCAGGTCGAACAACTCGAAAGAACGCACGCCGAGCGGCCCGAACTTGGCCAGCGAGGGCGCCAGCATCTGCACGGCGCCGATCTGCAGCGCCTCCATTTCCTCGCGATCCTTGTACAACTGGCTGTTCGGGTAGACCTCGACCTTGACGCGGCCCTTGCTGCGCTCTTCGGCCAGTTTCTTGAAGTAATCAGCGGCACGGCCTTTCGGCGTATCCGGCGCAACCACGTGCGAGAACTTGATGATGATTGGGTCAGCGGCTTGGCTGGCGAAGGTGGCGACGCCAAAAACAAGAGCAGAAAACAGCGCTACAACTCTCATGATTTCCCCTCATAGAACAGTGGTAACGGAATTATGTTATGCCCGCGTATATCGAAAGACAAGCTGGCCTGGAGGTTAAATTTTCTTATAGATGTCGGCAGCTTGAAGGGAATTGGTGGCACGTTGAATGCCAGTTCGGAACAGATCGAAAAATAGAAAACGCGGGCGCCGGGCCCGCGTGTTTGCTTTCAATCTATGGTTGCTCAGTGGGTCAAAATCCACTTGGCCAGAGCGGCTGCATCAGCAGCGGCTTTCGGCTGTTTCGGCATCGCGGTCTTGCCGTACTTGCCTTTGGTGCCATTGTTGATCGCGGCGACCAGAACAGCTTCGGCATTCTTGTCAGCCTTGTTCTTGGCTGCAATATCTTTCCAGGTCGGGCCCATCTTCTTGGCAGTAGCGTCGTGGCAGACGGCGCAGCCATTCTTCTTGGCCAGGTCGGCGCTGGCGAAGGCGGAGCCTGAAACGAGAACGGCAGCGGCGAGGGCGATTGCGGTGAGTGTTTTCATCAAATTTCCTTGGCTTGGTTGGGTAAGAAAAAGGGAGCAACAAAGGGAGCAACAATTCTGTATCTAAGTGTATGCAAAAAAACTGATGTAGCCATGACCAATATCAATGACATCGTTTCCGCGCTACCACTGAACCACGTGCACATTGCTCAGACTCCGCCCAAGAAAGCGTTCGCCTATGGTCTGGAAACGCAGGGGAACATCGGTCACCCAGAAATGGTACTCAGGCGGAACCCGGTCCGGGTTGTGCAGGTTGAGCTCGGTGAGCAGGGCGGCGGTTTGTTCAGCCATGGCTTCGGCGGAATCCACCAGCGTGATGTCCGGGCCAACCACATCCTGCAAGAGTGATTTCAGCAACGGGTAATGCGTGCAGCCGAGAACCAGGCTATCGACCTGTTCGGCCAGCACCGGCTTCAGGTATTCCTGCGCGGTCATCCGCGTCACCGGATGGTCCAGCCAGCCTTCTTCCACCAGCGGCACCAGCAGCGCGCAGGCTTGCGAGGTCAGGCGTGCTTCCGGTTCGATGCTGTGTATCGCGCGGGCGTAGGCATTGCTGTTGATGGTGGTCGGCGTGCCAATGACGCCGATACGGCGGCTACGCGTTGCCGCCAACGCGGCGAGTGCGCCGGCATCGATCACATCGAGTACCGGCGTCGGTGACAGATCACGCACCACCTGGGCAGCCACCGCCGCCATCGTGTTGCAGGCGATGATCAAAACCTTGACCTTTTTCTCCAGCAAAAACTCGGCAATCTGGGTCGTGTAATGCGCAATCGTCTGCACTGATTTGACGCCATAGGGAACGCGTGCGGTGTCGCCGAAATAGTGGATCGACTCGAATGGCAGGCGTTCCATCAATGCCCGCACGACGGTCAGGCCGCCGACGCCGGAATCGAAAACCCCGATCGGGCTGCGCGGATCAAGTTGAGTCATTTTTGCTCGGGTTGAATTGGGAAAGCGCCCATTGTAGATGCTCGCGCAGCAGCGCTGACGGGTGATCGGCACGGCCTTGCAGGGCGGCGATCAGGTGGGCGGATTCAGACGTGGCTGTCGCCAGCGCATTCCCCAAAGCGACCGCGATATTACGCAGCCAGCGTTCATGACCGATGCGGCGAATCGCTGAGCCTTCCAGACGTTTGAGGAATTCGTCTTCACTCCAGCTGAACAAATCAAGCAAAGTCGCTGCATCAAGCTGATTGCGTGGCAGGAAATCGGTGACGCCGCTGACCTGCGCGAAACGGTTCCATGGGCAAGCCAGTTGGCAGTCGTCGCAACCATAAATGCGGTTGCCGATCAGCCGGCGCAGTTCAAGGGGAATCGGTCCGGCATGTTCGATGGTCAGATAGGAAATGCAACGCCGCGCATCGAGTTTGTAGGGCGCGAGAATGGCGCGCGTCGGGCAGATATCGATACACGACTGGCAGGTGCCGCAATGGTTGGCGGCCGGGGTGTCGGGTTCAAACGCCAGATCGACAAACAATTCACCCAGGAAAAACCAGGAGCCGGCGCGATCCAGCAACAGCGTGTGCTTACCCTTCCAGCCCAGCGCCGCGTTGCTGGCCAGCGCCACTTCCATCACCGGCGCGCTATCTGAAAAGGCGCGGAACTGGCAGCCGCCGACTTCTTCCGCGAGACGTTCGCCGAGTTGCTGCAAGCGGCTTCGCATGAGCTTGTGGTAATCGCGGCCGAGGGCATAGCGCGAGACATAGGCGCGCGCCGGATCGTCCAGATTGGTCCACGCATCGGCCGCGTCCGGCAGGTAATCCAGCCGCGCGCTGATGATGCTGGCGGTGCCCGGCACATGTCCCCGTGATAACCCGCCGCCAGCCACGCCATGAGTTCGTGTTCGGCTTCCGCCAGATCGACCGATGCAAACCCGATGCCGCTGAAACCCAGCTCGCTTCCCCATGCCCGAATGCGCGGCTTCAAAGCGGCGAGCGTTGAGGAGCTTGGTTTTGCAAACATGCGGAGATGATAGCGTGAGTGAGTTCTTGATCCTTCGCTTCGACCTGCCGGACGAGGCCGCCACCCTGGCGCTGGGTGCGCGCTTGGGACGCGCGCTGGCGCCTGGTTTGAGCCTCTGGCTAGAGGGCGATCTGGGCGCGGGCAAGACCACGTTGACGCGTGGCGTGTTGCGCGAACTCGGTTTTGCTGGACGCGTCAAGAGTCCGACCTATACTCTGGTTGAACTTTATGAGTTGTCGAGGTTTAATCTGTATCACTTTGATTTGTATAGATTCGTAGATCCAGATGAATGGGAAGACGCGGGGTTTCGGGAATACTTCAATGCGGCGAGCGTGTGTCTCGTTGAATGGCCCGACAAAGCTGGCGGGCGCTTGCCGCAACCCGATCTGCGTGTGCAGTTCGATATTCTGGACGACGGTCGCCGTATCCGGATCGACGCTTTGACGGAGGCAGGTCGCTTATGCATCGCTCGACTGAATTCAACATGCCAGCCATGATGACCCGATTCCAGGCGCTACGTGTGGCTGCGCTGTTCGCGTTCAGCCTGCTTGCACTCAGCCTGTTCGCGCCGCCGGTCATTGCTGATGCCGCAGCCTCTGCCGCACAGATCAACATCAAGGCCGCGCGGGTTTGGCCATCGCCGGAATACAGCCGGGTGGCAGTCGAATTCGATGCCCCGATCAGCTACAAATACTTCAGCCTGAAGAACCCGGAACGCATCGTGATCGATCTCAGCGGCGTCGAACCGGATGCGGCGCTGGCCGAGCTTGCCGGCAAGGTGACGCCGCAGGATGTCTATATCAACAGCATCCGGATTGCGCGCAACCGGCCCGGGGTGACCCGAATGGTCATCGAATTGAAGGCTGAAGTGCAGCCGCAAATATTCACTTTGAAGCCGATGGCCGATTATGGTTTTCGGTTGGTGATGGACCTGTATCCCGCTTCGGCGGCTTCCTTCGAGCAGCAGGTCGAAAGCGCAATCGAATCCGCCGGCAAACGCGCTGACAACGCCAAAGTTGCCGCTAAAGCCGAAGCCCAAGCCAAAGCCGATACCCCTGTTCCGGTGGCCAAAGTGACCGACCTGCGGACGCAGATCAAACCTGAGAAAACGGCCAAACCGGAATACATGCGGCTGATCACCATCGCGATCGATCCCGGCCATGGTGGCGAAGACCCGGGTGCATTGGGGGCAAATGGCTCACATGAAAAGGACATCACACTGTCCATCGCGCGTCGACTCAAGGGCCTGATCGACAAACAGGAAAACATGCGCGCCTACCTCACCCGCGACGGCGATTATTTCCTGCCGCTGCATGAACGCGTCAACAAGGCGCGTCGCGTCCAGGCCGATCTGTTCGTATCGGTGCATGCGGATGCCTTTATCAAACCGCATGCGCGCGGTTCGTCCGTCTTCGCGCTGTCGGAAAAAGGCGCTACTTCAGCCGCCGCCAAATGGTTGGCGAAGAATGAAAACGATGCCGATCTGATTGGCGGTGTCAATGTCGGCGCCAGAGACGTGTATCTGAAGCAGACGCTGATCGATCTATCGCAAACCGCTCAGATCAGCGACAGCCTGAAGCTCGGCAAAGAAGTGCTGGAAGAGCTTGGCGGCATCAATCAATTGCACAAGCCGCGTGTCGAACAAGCCGGGTTTGCGGTGTTGAAAGCGCCGGATATTCCGTCAATTCTGATCGAGACGGCGTTCATCTCGAACCCGGAAGAGGAAAAGCGCCTGAATGATGAGGTGTACCAAGAGTCGATGGCGACGGCCATCGTCAACGGTATCAAGCGCTATTTCGATCGCAATCCGCCGCTGGCGCGTAACCGGGGCGGGAAGAACTTGTAGGTTGCAGGAAAACCCCGGTTTTATCTCCGCGCAACATGGAGATAAAACCGGCGTGCAGTGCTGGAATTACAGATCGCCGTCGGCGCCTGCCTGCATGATTTCCGCCATCTTCTTGCGAATATCTATCGCGCCTTTGGAGAGTTCCGGCGAGATGCCCATCTGGGTTTCATAGCCTTCAACCCATTCCAGGTTCCAGTCCAGCATCATGACCCAGATGTTCTTCTCGGCATCTTCCATGACGCCGATGCGGCAGGGCAGGAAGACCAGGAATTCCGGACTGATCTTGAGCAGGTCGCGGCCGACGCCAATGTCGCAGAAACTGTGCACTTCGATGCGAGGCGCGGTCATGTCGCCCAGCACGGCCTGAAAGTCCTTGTACATCAGGTTGTTGCCGACGTATTTGAAGTTCAGTTTGTTGGCGCGCAACATCATCGATTCGACCACGTCGTCAAAGCTGACGCCGGGTTTCGCCTTGATCTTCATGGTGAACCAGTTCATCGCATCCGGCATCGACATGCGGAAGATGCTGCTCATGATCGGCATCATCATCTGCATCATCTGCTTCTTCGCGCCGTCCGGAATGCCGGGCCGCATGCTGTAAGGCTTGGTCGGCGTCGGCGACAGCGTGCCGACCAGCGGAATCGGAATGCCGCGCAGATCGGGAATGCCCGGCAGGCTGGGGAGAGAAGGCAAAGCCGGCAAACTCGGCAGGCTGGGCAAACCGAACTGCGGGAAGCCAAACGGTGCCGGGGCCGGCACCATGCCGGGCATGACGGCGCCGGGCATGTAGGGATTCGGAGCGCCAGCCGGCGTGATCAGGTAGGGTTGCTGTGCCTGGGCCGGCGTCGTGGCGGTCAGCGTGACCAGGCTCAGAGCGAGCAGGGAGTGGGACAGACGCGTAAGTTTGGACATGTGGATTCCTCGATTAGATGGCGTCTTCACCGGCCTCGCCGGTACGGATACGGATGACTTGTTCGACCGAAGTGACAAAGATCTTGCCATCGCCGATCTTCGACGTGCGGGCTGCCTTGACGATGGCTTCCAGCGCGGCATCGAGCATGCTATCGGATACCACGACTTCAACTTTGACCTTGGGCAGGAAATCGACAACGTACTCCGCGCCGCGATACAACTCGGTATGGCCTTTCTGACGGCCAAACCCTTTCACTTCCGTTACGGTCAGTCCGGATACGCCCAGCGTTGACAGGGCTTCGCGGACTTCATCGAGCTTGAAGGGTTTGATGATGGCTTCGACTTTTTTCATAGGCAGGTCTCCAGGGCTGTGGCAAGGTCGCGTTCAGGGGGCGCGATATTTATTGGTAATCGGATATCGCCGATCGCGGCCGAAGCCGCGCGCGGTAATGCGGATGCCGGGTGGCGATTGGCGGCGCTTGTATTCGCTGCGGTCGATCAGGCCGATGACCTTGCGGACATCGGCGGCGCTTTGTCCGGCGGCAATGATTTCGTGCGGCGCCATGTCCTTTTCAACATAACTGGCCATGATCGCGTCGAGAATTTCATAGGGGGGCAGGCTGTCCTGGTCGCATTGATCGGCGCGCAATTCGGCGCTCGGCGGACGCGTGATGATGCGTTCCGGAATCAGTGGCGAAGCCGGATCGCCGAGTTGATTGCGGTAGCGCGCCAGGCGCCAGACCAGCGTTTTGGCGACATCCTTCAGCACCGCGAAACCACCCGCCATGTCGCCGTACAACGTGGCATAGCCGCTGGCCATTTCACTCTTGTTGCCGGTGGTCAGCACCAGATGGCCGAACTTGTTTGACAGCGCCATCAGGATCACCCCGCGCACGCGCGCCTGGATGTTCTCCTCCGTCTGGTCGAACGGCAGATTCTCGAACTCGTCCGACAACTCGCTCAGAAACACGTCGAACATCAGCTTGATGGGTTGCACGTCATAGCGGATGCCGAGATTGACCGCGAGTTGTTCGGCATCTTCCAGGCTCATGCTGGCGGTAAATTGCGACGGCATCATCACTGCCTGAACGCGGTCGGCGCCGATCGCATCGACCGCGATCGCCAGCGTCAGCGCCGAATCGATGCCGCCGGAAGAACCCACCAGCACGCTGGGAAAACCATTCTTTTCGACGTAGTCGTGCACGCCGAGCACCAGCGCCTGATACACCGCCGCTTCGCTGTCCGGCAGCAGGTGTATTTCGCCCCTCGGCTGGCCATGCACAAGTTCGACAAAATGCAGACCGCTGGTGAGGGCTGGAAACTGGGCGCGCAGCGCGCCGTTGGCATCGAGCGCGAATGAAGCGCCGTCGAACACCAGTTCATCCTGACCGCCCACCGCATTCACGTAAACCAGCGGCAAGCCGGTTTCCATGACACGCCGGCGAGCGACTTCATAGCGTTCCGCCTGTTTGGCGAGATGAAAAGGCGATGCGTTCAGCACCAGCAGCGCTTGCGCGCCGGCATCCCGCGCCTGGGTCGCCGTGCCGGGCTCCCAGATATCGGCACAGATATTGATGCCGAAACGCATGCCGCCGCAGTCGAAAACGCAGGCCGCATCACCCATGACGAAGGTGCGCTGCTCATCGAATACCGAGTGATTCGGTAATTTCTGTTTGCGATAGACCGCCTCGATCCGTCCCGCGCGCAACACTGCAGCGGCATTGAAATAGCGGCCATCTTCATTCAGCGGATAGCCGACTACCACCGTCAGCGCTGGCGGCAACTGGCTGGCGAGTTGATCCAGCACGCGTGCGTTCTCGTCGTAGAAATCCGGCCGCAATGCGAGGTCTTCCGGCGGATAGCCGCACAGCGCGAGTTCGGGGGTGACCAGAATCGCCGCTCCGGCGTCAGCGGCTTGATGCGCCAAGGCGACGATCTGGGCGGCGTTGCCGGCCAGATCCCCCAGCGTCGGATTCATTTGGGCCAGCGCGATCTTGATTTGCATGCGGCCGATTTTACGGGGGAAATCCTCCGCCTGGCTTGTGCTGCCGAAGCGAAATGACACGGATCAATGTCAGGCCCCGAAAATATCGCTCGCAGTGGTCTCCCTCAACCTTCCCCACAACCGCTCAAAAGCGGAATTGATTGACCAGGTTTTCCAGTTCCTTGGCCAGATGCGCCAGTTGTTTGCTGGCATCCTGCGTGTCATGCGAGTGGCCGGCAATATCAAATTCCCGCGATCTCGGCCCAGCGTTTTTCCAGCCGTTTCACCGAAACCGGTTCCGGCGTCTTCAGTTCCTGCGCGAACAGGCTGACGCGCAGTTCTTCCAGGCGCCAGCGGAAGTCTTCCATCTCGGGTTCGATGTTGCCGCCAATCCTGCCTTGCGCGGCAAGGCGTTCGCGGCGCTGGCGGAAGGCGTTCAGCAGCTTGGCCATTTCGTTCATGCTGCCGAGATCGCGCGCGGTCTGCGCGGACAATTTGTTGAGGCGCATCTCCATCGCCTTCAGATAGCGCGGCAGATGCACCAGCCGGTTGGCTGGGTGATGTGCCATGAAGCCGGGAAAGATCAGTTCGGCGAGCTGACCGCGCAGGTCCGCTACGGCGGCTTTCCAGGCCGGGTTTGCGTTGACTGGCGCTTTGCCCAGGGCTTGTTCGATTCGCATCGCGGCGGCAAGGACTTCCAGCCCGATCTGGGCCATCCGCGCCACCGCGTCCGGCAGGCGCGGGCGGGCGGTTTTGGCGGCATTTTCGAAGTCGATTTGACTGCGTGGCAGGGGCTTGTCGAAACCCAGTACATCCAATACAGCGGCGTTGAGCACGTCGCGCACCAGGTTTTCTGCCGGGTGGCTGAAACCGGGTACTGCCTTGAACATCAAGCCGTATTGCAGACTGGCGGCTTTCAGTTTCTGGCCCAGGTCGCGTTCGTTCTGGCGCAGCAGATCGGGGAAACCCAGCCAGAGCAGGCGCGCGATGCCTTCGCGATGCGCGGCTTCGGCGTTTTCGGCGCTGTCAAACAAGGCCAGTCGAACCTGGCCGGCGACTTGTTCGAGCGCAGGGAAAGTGGCAAAAGCAGTGGCAAAACCACTGGCAAAACCAGTGTTAAATCCAGCCGCGACGTTGGGTTTGCCACGGGGGTTGCCAGACATGCCGACATGCATGCTTTCCGGCAGATCGCCAAAATCCCATTTGGTGACGTTGTCACGCTCGAATTGCCCGGTTGTGTTGGCCACTGAGCGCGCCAGTTCCTGCCTCGCCGCGCCGCCGAGTTGTTGTCGCAAGGTGCCCAGATCGCGGCCTTCCGCCAACGTTTTTCCAACTTCGTCCTGCACCCGGAAGTGCATGTTCAGATGCGCCGGCAACGCTTCCGGTCGCCAGGCATCGCGCGGAATCAGCGTGCCGGTGGTCTTGCTCAGGAAGGCGGCGAGGGCGTCGGTGAGAGCCGCAGTTTTCTTGTTGTCGAGCAGCGCCTGCGTCGCCGCGCGCGCGTAATCCGGCACCGGCACAAAACTGCGCCGGATCGATTGCGGCAGGCTTTTGATCAGCGCGGTGATTTTTTCTTCCAGCAAACCCGGCACCAGCCATTCGCAGGCCAGCACCGGAATCTGGTTGAGCGCGGCCAGCGGCGCCTCCAGCGTGACGCCATCGTCCGGCGTGCCGGGGTCGAAGCGATAGGTCAGCGCAAAGCGGACGCCGTTGAATTCGATGTGCGGCGGAAAGTCGCGCGCGCTGGCCTCGGTATTGCCTGAAATCAGGTTCTCGCGTTGAAGAAACAGCAACTTCGGGTTGTTGCGTTCGGCCTCGCGCCGCCATTTCTCGAACGCTGCGCCGTTGTGCATGCCGAGCGGAATCCGGGTATCGAAAAACTGGTAAATCGCTTCCTCATCGACCGCGATGCGCGCATTGCGTGAGCGGTGCGACAGGTCGTCGATTTCCTCCAGCAGACGCTGGTTGTGCACGAACCACGGCGCGCGCGTTTCGAAGTCGCCGTTGACCAGCGCGCCGCGCATGAAAAGTTCGCGGCTCAACACCGGGTCGATCGGCCCGTAATGCACTTTGCGGCCATTGATAATGGGCAGGCCGTACAACGTGGCACGCAGGCTTGCGGCGACATGCGCCGGTTTTTTTGCCCAATGCGGGTCGGTGTAGGACAGCTTGAGCAGATGCTTGGCTGCGTGTTCCACCCACTCGGGCTCGATCTTCGCCACCGTGCGCGCATACACCCGCTTGGTTTCGACAATCTCCGCGCCCATCACCCACTTCGGCTTCTTCTTGACGCCGGAGCCGGGAAAGATCAGGAATTTCACTTCGCGCGCGCCGAGATAGACGCCGTCTTCGGTGAGAAAACCCAGGTTGCCGAGCAGGCCGGGCAGCAGCGCCTGGTGAATGACGGCGTAGCGGTTGGCGAGTTGGAGATTGAAGGCTTCGTCAGCGGTTTTGTTCTGGACTTCTGCCGCAGTCGGGTGTGGTTCATCCGCCACTTGCCAGCCGAGTTCCTTCACCTGCGTCGTCAATTGGCCATAGACGTCGCGCCATTCACGCACGCGCAGCGGTGACAGATATTCGGCTTTCAGGCCTTCGCGCAGTTTGCGTTGCGATTTGCGGTGCGCGTTCTGGTCGTCGAGGTAGTGCCAGAGCTTGAGCAGCGCGATGAAATCGGAATTCGGGTCGGCGAAACGCGCATGTTTCTGATCGGCGGCGGCCTGATGTTCCAGCGGCCGCTCGCGTGGATCCTGGCTGGTCAGCGCGGCGGCGATGACCAGCACTTCATGCAGGCAGGCCTTGTCGCGCGCGGCGATCAGCATGCGGCCGATGCGCGGATCGACTGGCAGCCGCGCCAGTTGCTTGCCGATGCCGGTGAGGTTGCCCTGTTCATCCAGCGCGCCGAGTTCAACCAGCAATTGCTGGCCGTCCCGGATGCGCTTCGGCTCGGGCGCGTCAAGGAACGGGAAATGCTCGATCTCCGGCAGGCGCAGCGATTTCATCCGCAATATGACGCCAGCCAGAGACGAGCGCAGTAGTTCCGGCGTGGTGTATTTCGGTCGCGCCAGGAAATCCTGTTCGTCATACAACCGGATGCAGATGCCTTCCGCAACGCGGCCGCAACGGCCAGCGC
>JAIFLB010000122.1 GCA_020049245.1 Betaproteobacteria bacterium
CTGGCCGAACCGAATGCCACGCGCGCCTTCGTCAACCAAGTCGATGCGCTGCGCGAGGATGTAGATCGGCTGGAAGCGCGGCTGCGAATGCTTGAAGCAAAGCAGCAAGCCTGATGTACTTCTTCCGCATCCTGCACATTTTCTATACCGCTGTCCGCTTCGGGCTGGACGAATTCTTTCTTGGTCACGAGCGTGTCAAGCTGGTGCGCTGGCTGGTGCAAGCGCTGTTCTTCTGGCGCGTCTTCGTCTTCCAGCTCGACCGTCCACGCGGCGAACGCCTGAGACTGGCGCTGGAGTCACTCGGTCCGATCTTCGTCAAGTTTGGTCAGGTGCTGTCCACCCGGCGCGACATGATTCCCGCCGACCTCGCCGATGAACTGGCCAAGCTACAGGATCGCGTGCCGCCATTCCCGAGCGAACAGGCGCTAGCCGTCATCAAGCGCGCCTACGGCCGCGACGCCGCCGACGTTTTTGCAAAATTTGAAGACACGCCGATCGCCTCCGCCTCCATCGCCCAGGTCCATCGGGCAACCTTGAAAACCGGCGAAGAGGTGGCAGTCAAAGTCCTGCGCCCCAACATCCAGAAAATCATCGGCCACGACATGCAGATTCTGATGGTCATCGCCGGCCTGATCGAACGCCTGTGGTGGGACGGCCGCCGGCTGAAGCCGCGCGAAGTCGTCGCCGAATTCGCCAAACACCTCGACGACGAACTCGACCTGATCCGCGAAGCCGCCAACTGCTCGCAACTGCACCGCAACTTCGCCAACTCGCCCCTGCTTGCCGTGCCGCAGGTGGAATGGGACTACTGCACGACGGAAGTCATGGTGATGACCTGGATGAACGGCCTGCCGATCTCCCAGCTCGACGAACTGCGCCGGCGTGGCGTTGATGTGCCGAAACTGGCGCGCGCCGGCGTCGAAATCTTCTTCACCCAGGTCTTCCGCGATGGCTTCTTCCACGCCGACATGCACCCCGGCAACGTGCTGGTGACCGATCAGGGCAAATATATCGCGCTCGATTTCGGCATCATGGGCACGCTCAACGAAAGCGACAAAAGCTATCTGGCACAGAACTTCCTCGCCTTCTTCCAGCGCGACTACAAGAAAGTCTCGCGCGCCCACCTCGACGCCGGTTGGGTGCCGGCCGACACCCGCGCCGACGAATTCGAAGCCGCCATCCGCGCCGTCTGCGAACCGGTATTCGACCGCCCGCTGAAGGAAATCGCCTTTGGCAAAGTCCTGCTGCGCCTGTTCCAGACCTCGCGCCGCTTCGGCATGGAAATCCAGCCGCAACTGGTCATGCTGCAGAAAACCCTGCTCAACATCGAAGGCCTCGGCCGCCAGCTCGACCCGGAACTCGACCTCTGGTCCACCGCCAAACCGTTCCTCGAACGCTGGATGAGCGAACAGATCGGCTGGCGCGGCTGGCTGCGCACGTTCAAGGAAGAAATCCCCTACTGGGGCGCCGTCCTGCCGCAACTGCCGCGCCTGGCGCACCAGGCCTTGCGCAATGACCGGCTGGAAAAACTCGAAAGCGGCATCAATGTGATGCTGGCAAATCAACAGACGCGCAACCGCTGGCTGGCGATCATCGCCTTACTGCTGGCGGTGCTGGCCTATACCCAGCTGCGTTAGCAAAGCAGCCGTCCTCGCGCTACGTGGCTTGCAGAATGTAGAACGTATAGCCATAGGAATCGCTGAATTTCTCGAACAATTCCATCTCTGTCTCGGTTTCCTGCACAACCACCTGCATGGCTGGCGTCATCTCCACCTGCTGGATTCGAGCACGTAACGGCGTGTAGTAATTCTTCCACCAGACATCGCTCGGTAATCGCCGCGTGTCCAGCACCCGGTAGCCGGCGCGGCGAGCTCGGTCACTGTTTTCCGATTCGCTCCCCATCGTCGGATAGGCGGCAGACCAGAAATCAAACGCCGGTTGCGGGGGGTCATCGGTAAACCAGCTCATCTCAGAGACAACCGCGATGCCGTTGTCCTTGAGAAACGGCCGCCAGCCGGATAGCGCGCGTTCAAATCCGAGGTTGTACGCGGCACCTTCAGACCAAAGCAGATCGATGCAAGCCAGCGGCCAATCAAGTTCCGCCCCAAGCTCAGCCATATCGGCCTGAATGGGAGTGATCAAGTACGCCAGACCTGCCTGCCTGGCTCGCAACTTGAGTTCATCGATGAACACAGAACAAGAATCCACCGCCGTCACAGGGCACTGATAATGCTCCGCCAGCAGCAAGGCCGCCGCGCCGCTGCCGCAACCAAGGTCAGCGATGCGCAGGTTGGCGGGCATGGGGCCAAGCTGTTGCAAAAGCTGGCGTGAAAAACCCGTATCCCCCGGCCCTTGCCGCTCCAGCCCGCGATGCAACTCGATCAATGCGGCGATGGACTCGGTTTGCGGGTCAGTACTCATTGTGGCTGCAAAGGCAAAGTGAGAATGCAGCTGATTTTTCCATAAAACCGACCAGAGGCCCGATTTGTCAGGCAATCCGTCTGTACTGCAAATCTGGCCGAATCATTTCCGCCGGCGATTGGCTTATAGTGAAATCACTTATCAGGAGACACCATCATGCAACGACTCTTTCAATTCTGCTTATTCACCCTGTTTGCCTTTCTGCAATCCGGTTCTTTGCTCGCGGAGGTTGGTGTTACGAGTGGAGTCACCACTTCAGTCCAAACCGTGGAGACCGTTTTGCAGGCTTGTCCCGCCCCGGTCGATCAAGCCCGCATTGATCTGGCGCAAGTCGCCCAGACCGATTGCTGCAAGGGGCACAAAGGGGTGTGCGGTTGTCGCGCCGGCAAGATTGTCTGTTGCGACAACACGACCAGCCCGACCTGCACCTGCCATTCGGACTGGAACGAAGCGAACTGAAGCAGGTTATTTGCTGGTCGCCACCCAGACGCCATCCCAGTCCGGGCTGAGCGGCGATTGCCGGAACAGTTTGATGCGTTCGATGAACACCTGACTCGGCCGGTCTTGCGGGACTTGTAGCAGGCATTCGTTGAACGCGGCTTCGGCGGCGTCCCATTCCTGTTTGCGGTAATGCGCCAAGCCGCTTTCGAAGGCATCGATGCCGGCTTGCAGTTCATGCGTCAGGTCGGCTTTCAGGCCGAGCAGTTCATGCACCCGGATCGGTTCCTGTTTGCCGGCGACGCGCAGGCTGTCGATTTCGCGGAAGGCGAGGGTTTCGCCGGCCAGGCGGCGGGTTTCGGCGCTGACCAGGATGCGCGTGCCGTAGAACTTGTTGGCCTGTTCCAGGCGCGAGGCGAGATTGACCGTGTCGCCGATCACCGTGTAACCGCGTGAGGTATCGGACCCGATATTGCCGACGGTGACTTCGCCGCTGGCGATGCCGATGCGAATGTCGACCTGGGGCAGGCCGTAACGCACGCCGATCAGGTTGGGCAGGTCGGCGCGGAAGGCTTCCAGTTGCGCCATCTGTTCCAGCGCGGCATTGCAGCAGAGTTCGGCGTGCGCGGTTTCGTCGCTGAACGGCGGCCCCCAGAACGCCATCACCGAGTCGCCGATGTATTTGTCGACGATGCCCTGGCGGGCGCGGACGATGTCGGACATCAACGAGAAATACCGGTTGAGGAAGCGCACGGCGGTGTCTGGCGTCAGGCCTTCACACATCCGGGTGAAGTTGGCCAGGTCGGAGAAAAACACCGTCATCACCTGGCGCTGGCCGCCTTCCGCCGCCAGCCGGTTGTCGAGTAGGCCACGCACGATGCGCGGGTCGACATACTGGCCGAAGGTGGTTTTGATGCGTTCCTTCTCGCGCAGGCCGAGCACCATGTGGTTGAAGGAATCGGCCAGCACGGCGATTTCGTCGCGGCTATGGACGCTGATTTCGACGGTCAGATCGCCCTGCTCGATCGATTGCGTGCCGCCCAGCAGGCGGCGGATCGGCTCAACCAGCGAGCGCGTCACCAGCGCCGCAAAGAGCAACCCGAGCAAAGTCGCAATGCCGGTGACGATCCAGTTCAACCGCACGGCGCGCGCTTCTTCGGCCTTGGCTTGCTGCGCGGTGTCCTGCGTCAGTTTGTTGAGCAGGTCGATGACTTTCTGGATTTCGCCGTCCAGCGCGTCCTTGTCGCGCAGCAGGGTTTCCCGCATCAGCGCTTCGGAACGGCGGTTGCCTTCGTCCGCTTCGATCTGGAATAGCCGAAAGGTGCGATGGAAGTTCTGCCGCGCCACCTGAATCGTCGGCAACTGGCGGCCGAGCAGGGCCAGCGTGACACGGTCGAGTTCGATGTCGTGGGTGGCATCGGCCTCTTTCAGCAGATTCAGCGAGGAATCGACGATCTGGTCGGCGTTGATGCCACGCGCATCGAAATCGCGGTTTTCCTTTTCAAGAAACGCCGCATCAGGCTTGACCGCCTCGCGGCCGGCAATCACCCGTTCCATGTGCACCATTTGCTGGCGCACCAGAATCTCGACGCTGGCAACCTGCTGTTGCAGCGGCAGGTAATAGTCGGCCAACGCATGCACCTGGTTGTTCAACAAGCGCAGGTTGAACACCGAAATCCAGGTCACCACCCCCATCAACAGCAGCAGAGCCAGGGTAATGCTGAAGATTTTCAGACTGATCGGGCGGCGCATGGTCGGAGCAGGAAGCGGGAATGACTTCATGCTACGACCCGCCGCGCGAGAAGCAAAGCAAACGGCCTGTGCTCAGCTCGGGTCTGGCACAAACTCGCCCGGGAACGGCTCGGCCTGGCGCCAGTCCGGTTTGCGCCAGACCGGACGCGGTTTCGGCAGGATGCCACGGCTGACCAGGTTATTGCGGCTGTCGTAGCGCAGGCTCAGCACTTCGCTCGGCGTGCGGCTGGCTCGCTCGAATTCGGTGTACTGGATCGGCGAATATTCGCGCTCGCCATGGCCGGTGCCGAGGCGTTCCGACTTGCGCATCGACTTCGCCGCCGCTGGCGCGTGACTCCCGGCTGCCCGATTGGCACTGTCCATTGCCTGCGACTCGGCAACGGCAGATGGCTGCGAGTAGTGCACTACCGGCGGCGGTGCAACCTTCTCGCGGAACACCGCCGCACCGATGACGCCGACGTTGTCCGGCCGGCCAGTGCGGGCGGCGTAGGAATCCGGCAAGGCGGTGAAGTAGAACTGCGCGACATCCTGCTGGCTCTTGCGCCAGCCGGCAATCTCGGTCTGCTCCCACGGCGCCAATACATAGCCGGACTGCTGCGAGGCGGCGGTTTCACCACTGACGACGTTGACGCCGTCGACCGACAACACCACCAGGACGCGTTGATCACTGCGGTTGGACAGGCGTACCGCGTAACGATCACCCGGATTGCCGGCGACATAGCGCTGGCCGCGATGCGGATAGCTGGCCAGGGTTTCGCCGCTGTTGCGATTGACGATTTCCATATCGACCAGTTGCCCGGCGTGGGCGGACAGGCTGGTAGCCAACAGTGAAAAAGCAAGTGCGGATATTCGGAAAAACTGACGTGCAAACATGATGTGCTCCTTGGTGGTTGAGGAATGACATCTGCTTGAACGACGCGGACCCTGGAATCGGGTTAAGGAAACACAAAATTAAAATTATTTTTTCGTCACTCAGCGCTTGCCGCTGGCAGCGGACAACAGCGCGACGGCGCCAAATCCGGCGGAAGCGGGAAATCCGGAAAGCGTCTGCGCAGTTCCTGCAGCCGAGTGCGCGCTACTTCGATCTGGCCTTCGCGTAACAGTTTTCGGATCGACTCGACCCACTGTTCGGGGCTTTCCAGCATCGGTTCGGCAGCCTGCATCCGACTTATGCCTTGCTTGAGTCGGGCCGCGCTCGCAGGCGCTGCGCTGGGGCTGACGCGCTTCGCGGCGGCTTCCGTTTCGGTGTGTATCGCAGACTCCCTTGCCCGACTTGCACCAGCCGTCGCAGGCGCCTGGACTGCCGCTGCATCAGCGTCTGCAGCAAACTTTGGCGGCGGCATCGGCGCCGGCATTGCTTCCATCATCGGTGCGATTGCAGCGGCGACTTCCGCTTCCACCGGGGCACTCGCAGCGGCAGACTGTTTCGCTTTGTTGGCGGCGGTTTCGTGGGGTGTTGCGGCCATCCTTGGCGCAGGCGGAGTCCGGTCGTCCTGATCTTGCAACCTCGCTTCCAACTTCGCCTGCGCAGCCGGGACTGGAGCTTGGCCTGGGGCTTGGCTTGCGGCTGGGCTTGAGTTCGACTCAAGCGCAGGCAGCGGCGGCACGTCTTCGCGCAAGGTTTCCGGCGCTTCCAGTTGCATCCGGAACAGCAGGCCGATGCCCAGCACCAGCACGACCATGCTGGATAGCGGCACTGCCCAGCCGAACCAGCTTGGGCGGCGACGCTGTGGCACAACCGCCTGGCGGGCGGCCGCCAGAATGCGCGCATCCAGCGCCGGCGACGGCTCCGGGTGCGCGGCCTCGCGATAGGCCTGACTCAACAGGGAATCGTGTGGTTGCATCATCTCGTCCCGTTCATCTGGTCCCGTTCATCTCAATCCCGCCAGCGCCTGGCGCAAGCGGCTGATGGCATAGCGCAGCCGGCTCTTGGCGGTCTCCTGGCCGACGCCGGTAATCTGCGCGATTTCCGCCAGACTCATATCACTTTCCTCCGTCAACAAAAAAACCTCCCGCTGCGCTTCCGGCAGTTCGGCCAGCGCATCGAGTATGCGCTGCGCCGTTTGCCGCCGTTCCAGCATGGCCACCGGCATGTCCTGTGCCGGCGCCGGCAGCGACTCGGCCGAATCATCTTCCGGGTCGTCATACAACTCGACGATGTCCCGCCCCTGGCTGCGGTAGTGGTCGATTAGCCGGTTGTGGGCGATGCGGAACAGCCAGGTGGAAAACTTCGCCGTCACTTCATAGTTGTGGCGCGCGCCGACCACGCGCAACCAGACATCCTGGAACAACTCATCCGCCATACCGCGCGCCTGATGCGCCAGATAACGATACAAGCGACCGCGCCAGCGCCCATAAAGCGCATCGAAGGCGGCCGCTTCGCCATCGCGGTACGCCAGCATCAGTGCTTCGTCGGTGCGGAGTTCTTCCATCTGGTTAAACGTGGGTGGCAGCGGAATCGGGTTGCGTGGTTGCGGATATTGCAGCAGTGGCTGGGGCAAGCGCTGCGCATTATCCTTGAAACAGCTGTTGAACCCGCCCTCGAACGGGTAGCGATCTCAGCCAAATAATGAGCGTCATCAGAGCGGTAAACACGGCTGAAGTGACCAACCTGATCGGCTCCAGCAACCCGAATCGCGCCGCAATGCGCAACATCGACCAGAAAATTGCAGATAATCGCACCGTTTTTCCGGATGTGTCGTCGATGCGCGGCCTGGAAATGCTGCGTGATCTGGACCGCAAGCAGCGCCGCGTGCTGAACCGCATCTGGACCGAGATCAAACTTCGTTAAATAAAGTTCGAGAAAGGCTCATCCCATGTTGCTGGGTTTCGTCATCCTCTACCTGGTCATCTCCATCGGCATCGGCATGTATGCCGCGACGCGGGTACACAACGCACGCGACTACATTTCCGCCGGACGCGCATTGCCGATCTACATCGTCATGGCGATGGTGTTCGCGACCTGGTTCGGCGCCGAAACCGTGCTCGGCATTCCCGCCACGTTCATGGAAGAAGACCTCGCCGGGTTGATTTCCGACCCGTTCGGCGCGTCGCTGTGCCTGATCCTGTTCGGCCTGTTCTTCGCCCGCAAGCTGTACCGGATGAACCTGCTGACCATCGCCGATTACTACCGCGAACGCTATGACAACCGGGTCGAACTGGTGACCGGCATCGCCATCGTGCTGTCCTATCTGGGCTGGGTGTCGGCGCAGATCACCGCACTCGGCCTGGTGTTCAACGTGCTGTCCGACGGCCAGATCACGCAGGCGCAAGGCATCATGATCGGCGCCGCCGTGGTGCTGATGTACACACTGTATGGCGGCATGTGGTCGGTGGCGCTGACCACGTTTTTCCAAATGATCATTATTGTGCTCGGCCTGCTGTATATCGCCTGGCTGATCTCCGACCTGACCGGCGGCGTCATGCCGGTGATCGAACACGCCGCCGCCAACGAGAAGTTCCATTTCTGGCCGGAGCTGAACACGGTGGCG
>JAIFLB010000102.1 GCA_020049245.1 Betaproteobacteria bacterium
ACAAGCAGCACCACTTGCCGCATATTCATGTCGAGTACCAAGGCAAGGAATGCATCATAGCGATTCCGGGCGGTGAATATCTGGAAGGAAGTCTGCCGTCTTCCAAAGCGAAATTGCTGGCAGCCTGGATAGAGATTCATCAGGAAGAATTGATGGCCGATTGGTCGCTTGCCAGCAAAGGTCAGGGAATTTTCAAAATCGACCCACTTCGCTAAGGTGGCGTTGACAAAATCAGTGCTCTCTCAATTGTTTAAATCATCGACAAAATTTCGACCATGAATCCACGCGTCATAGCTGCCGAATGCCAACCAGACCAGACCATCGTGCTGACGTTCAATAATGGTGAAAAACGTCGCTTTGATGCGCGTCCATATCTTGATTACCCGGTATTCCAACCTTTGCAAGAAATAACGTATTTCCTTCGTGGGAAAGCCGATCATGGCACCGTGGCCTGGCCAAATGAGGAAGATTTCTGCCCGGATACGTTGTACCTCGAAAGCCGACTCCTTGAACTCACACAAGCCTGAACAGGCAAGACATGACCCAAGAAATCTGGAACCCCCACGTCGTTGTCGCCGCCGTTGTTGAACAGGATGGTAAGTTTTTGCTGGTCGAAGAACATACCGATGACGGCATTCGCTTCAACCAGCCCGCCGGACATCTGGAGGAGGGCGAATCGTTGATCGAGGCGGTGCGGCGCGAGGCTTTCGAGGAAACGGCGCATCACTTCGAGCCGGAGGCGTTGCTCGGTATTTATCGCTGGCAACACCCGGGCAAGCCGAAAAAAACCTACTTGCGCTTCGCCTTCACCGGCCAGATCACCGGTTTCGACCCAACCGCCTCACTGGATGAAGGAATCCTGCGCGCGGTCTGGATGTCGGTTGACGAGATCGCCGAGACGCAACACCGGCATCGCAGTCCCCTGTTGCAGCAGTGCGTGACGGATTACCTGGCAGGGCAGCGTTATTCCCTCGCTTTACTGACTGACTTCGCCAAATCGTTGTGAGCCCGCTGTGAGCCGCATTGTTGTCGGACTCTCCGGCGGCGTCGATTCCGCTGTCACCGCCTGGCTGCTTAAACAGGCCGGGCATCAGGTGGTCGGCGTGTTCATGAAGAACTGGGAAGCCGACGATCTGGAGGACGATTGTCCGATTGCGCAGGATTTTCGCGATGTGCTGGCGATCGCCGATGTGCTCGGCATCGAGGTCGAACTGGTCAATTTCAGTGCTGAATATCAGGACCGCGTGTTTTCCTATTTTCTCGCCGAATACCGTGCCGGCCGCACGCCGAATCCGGATGTGCTGTGCAATGCCGAAATCAAGTTCAAGGCCTTTCTCGATCACGCGATCAATCTCGGCGCCGAACACATCGCTACCGGTCACTACGCCCGGCTGGATGGCGAGTCACCAAACCGGCTACTGCTCAAGGCAGCGGATGCCAACAAGGACCAAAGCTATTTTCTCTATCGCCTGCAGCAGCATCAGATTGCGCGGGCGTTATTCCCGCTCGGCGGTCTGCCTAAACCGCAGGTTCGCGAACTGGCGCGCCAGGCTGGCATTCCGGTGGCGGAAAAGAAGGACAGCACCGGCATCTGCTTCATTGGCGAACGGCCGTTCCGTGAATTCCTGCAACGCTACATGCCAATTCAACCCGGCGACATGGTGACGCCGGAAGGCAAGGTCATGGGCCAGCATCAGGGTTTGATGTATCACACCCTCGGCCAGCGCAAGGGGTTGGGCATCGGCGGTATCAAGGGCGCCGAGGATGGCGTGCCGTGGTTCGTCGCCGGCAAAGATCTGGCGCGCAATGAACTGATCGTTGTGCAGGGGCACGAACATCCGTTGTTGCTTTCCAATACCCTATACGCCGCCGATCTGAGCTGGATCGGTGCACCGCCTGAAGCGGGCCGGCGTTACACCGCAAAAACCCGTTACCGGCAACAGGATGCAGCCTGTGAAGTGCAGGCAATCACAGACAGCGAACTGGTTTTATGTTTCGATCAAATGCAATGGGCGGTGACGCCCGGCCAGTCAGTGGTGCTCTACGACGGTGACATCTGTCTCGGCGGTGGCGTTATCCAGTACAGCAAAAATACCTAATTATTTTGTTTAACTTTTGAGGTCAAGATTATGAATAGACGTGAATTTATCTGGACGCTTCCCGGCCTGGGCGCATCGGTTTGGCTGACCGGTTGTGCGGTGGACCCGGTGACCGGCAAGAAAACCCTGGTGATGATGGGCAAGGAACAGGAAATTGCCGTCGACAAGCAGCATTCGCCACATCAGTTCTCGGAAGACTATGGCATTGCCCAGGATCCCGCCCTGAATCGCTATGTTGCCGATGTCGGCAGCCGCCTCGGCAAGGTTTCGCACCGGCCGGACATGCCGTACAACTTTCAGGCGGTCAACGCCAACTATGTCAATGCCTATGCCTTCCCCGGCGGCACCATCGCCGCCACGCGCGGCATCATGCTGGAAATGGACAACGAGGATTCCCTCGCCGCGCTGATGGGGCACGAAGTCGGCCACGTCAACGCGCGTCATTTCGCTGAACGGCAAGCAAAAAGCACCTTGCTGGATATCGCAGTTGCCTCAGCCACGGTCGCCGCCGCGAGCAGCAAGCCGCAATACGGCGAACTCGCCCAACTGATCGGCAGTTTTGGAGGTGGGGCATTGCTGGCGCATTACAGCCGCGAAAACGAACGTGAAGCCGATGCGCTGGGCATGGAATACATGGCGCGCGCCGGCCTCAACCCGGCCGGCATGCCAGATCTGATGAACATGCTGAACACCCAATCGAAGGCGAAACCGGGTGCCCTCGAGTTGATGTTCTCGACCCACCCGATGAGCTCCGAGCGGGTCGCCACGACCTCCCAAGCACTGCAAACCACCTATGCCGATGCCGCGAAACGGCCGCGTCAGCGTGAACGCTACATGGACAACACCAGCAGCCTGCGTGCCTTGAAACCGGCGATTGGCGAGCAGCAGAAGGGCGAGGCGATGTTGAACCAGAAGAAATACCCGGATGCGGAAAGCCATTTGGCCAAGGCGTTGAGCCTGGCGCCTAATGACTACCCGGGTCTGGTATTGATGGCCAAAACGCAAATGGCAATGAAACGCCCGAATGAAGCACAGCCCTATTTGGCCCAGGCGAAAGCGATCTACCCGAAAGAAGCCCAGGCCAGCCATCTGGCCGGCGTCGCCCATCTGCAATTGAAACAGCCGGACAGAGCCCTGGCGGCGTTCCAGGAATTTGACCGTTTACTGCCTGGCAACCCGAATACCACCTTCCTGAAAGGCTATTCAATGGAGCAAATGCAGAACAAACGCGGCGCGGCGCAGGAGTATTACAACTACCTGCAAATGACCAAGCAGGGCGGCCAGGCACAGCACGCATTCAACCGCTTGCAGGGTTGGGGCGTGATCAAGTAACTCAGCCGGGTTGAAAGAACAGTGCGGACCAGTACGCCGGGTTGATTTGCAGGCGGTAATTGGTTTTCAGGTTCGGACGGACTCCTTTTCAGCCTCAACGCCCGCCCACCATGACCGGGAGCAGTTGTTCCCCAAGGACTGCTCCCGCCTGCTTCGAATGAGCCTAAAACCGGCATTTGACCGCGTTGGAGGAGCGTCCACTTGCGGCGCGAGCCTTGTGGAATTCGGCCCGCAAACGGAGCCTCCTACAACTTAACTGCATCACCCGATGGGTGAATTGAGAAATCGGCCACTCGCCAGCATGCACAATGCTTCTCGGCGATGAATCTGCCTCCAACAGAGGTTTCCAGGAGGAGTCAAACCGACCTGGAAGAGACATTTACTACCCTGAATGGGGTATCGCTAAGCAGCCACTCGCTTGACTCCGAACGAATATCACCGGGCAAGCCGGCACCGGCAGCGGGTTTCAGAGGCTCGCAGTGACTGGTGTAGCTTGTTGCTGGCGCGAGCGCCGCCGGGCGACTACGCCCAGCACGCCCAGGCCAGCCAGCAGCATGGCGTAGGTCGAAGGCTCGGGCACCGGCAGTGGCGACACGTTGCTGAGCACCTGCAGTCGCACTTCGTCCGCACCGTACACCAGCTTGAATGAAGCCGGGTTTAAGCCGCTGAAAGTGATGTCGGCGAACGAGCCACTCAGCCCGCCCGCAGCGAACACGAGCTGCAGACTGTCGCCAGCATCATACCTGCACCCTCCGGAGCAGATCAGCGACAGCGTGCCGCCCAGCAGCGCACCGCCCTCGATCGCCAACTGGTCATACGTGGAGATGTCATGCAGCTCGATCTCCAGCACGCCTGTCGAGGTCTGCTCGAAGTTGCCGCTCAGTAACAGGTACCCGGGCGACAGGCCTGGCGCCAGGCGCCCGCTGTTGCTCACATCGGCCTGCACCGTGCCCACGCCCATCAGCGTGCCGCGGTTGTCCAGCTGGCTGGCCAAAAGCATGCCGCCTCTGACTTGAAGCGTGCCCTCGTCCCAGACCTTGAGCGTACCGCCCACCTGAACCAGGCCGCCATCGGCCACTTCCAGGCTGCTACGGCCACCAGCGGTGGTCGCATCACCGCCGACCGACACATTACCGCTGGCCACGAAGGCTGATCCCACACCACTGACGAACACGCTGCCCTGGCCTGCCGGCCCTTGAAAGAAGCCGCTGGTGGTGGCCGGACCGCCCAGTACCGCGGTGACGGTTTCCACCCGGCCGCCGTCGCGGACGGTCAGTTGTCCGGTGGCGTTGCCACCAATCACCATGTTGCCGCTGTTGCCCCAGCGGGTGCCGATGCCTTCGACGATGACATCGCCGTGGCTGCCCCCGAACCCGCCGAAGCCTGCGTTGCCGCTGTTGACCTGGGCACCGCCGCGCACAGTCATGGCCCCGCTGCTGCCAAAGCCGACGCCCAGCTGATTCGCATTGAGGATGCGATTTCCTTCGTGAACAAAGCGCTGCTCGCCCGAACTGTCCACAAAGAAGCTGCCGACCACCACGTTGCCGTCCAGCTTGAGGCTGCCACCGCTCAAAAACACGCTGCTGTTGGCGCCGCCGACAAGACTGCCAGCGGACTTGAGTTTGAGTTGCTGTCCGGCGGACAACAACAGGTTCTCACCCAGCGCACCGGTCGGGCTCAATGACAGGTTGCCGTTAAGTTCTAGCGTACCAGCGGTCCAGTTCAAGGTGCCGGCAAAACTGTTCAACCCGCCGGCGTCGCCCACCGCGAAGCTGCCGTTTTTGAGGTTGACCACCGCCCCGGTCACGCCAGCCAAGGTATTGGTCGTGAGCTGGCCACCGTCGATGTTGACGGTGCCCTTGCCCCAAAGGCGCAGCGTCTGGCCAATGACGACCTTGGCCTGATCGGCGACGGTGAGCATGCCAGTGCCGCCAGCCTGCTGTTCAGTGCCAGCTAGGGTTACGTTACCTGTGTTGACCCATGTTGAACCGGGGCCCGACACCAGCACCGTGCCGATCACCTGAGCCAAATTGCTTGAGTCGCCAAGGATCGTTCTCCCGGTCAAGACTGAGCCGCCAGCCAGCACGTTGAGCGTGGACTGGCCACGCAAGTTCAGGTCGATGGCCTCGAGAGACTGACCAGTGGAGATGGTGACAGTGGACGGATTGCTGAGCAGCGAGGCGAGCGTGAAGTCGGAGACGTTGATGGTCGAGCCGGTGAAGTTCAGCGTCCCTCCGTTCATCTCGAAGAAACCCGAACCTTGGACTCTCTGGATGTTGCCAACCGTGAGGGTGCCGCCATCGTTCCGGTATCTCGCCACCTGCCCATCTCCTGTGCCCAGGGTCAGTGTCGTGACATTCACCGGGTTATTGCTTCTCTGAATGAAGCTGGTATTGCCGATGTTTAAGTCGGTCACCGTCATCGCACCGGCCAGGTTGAAGGTGCCGCCATTGAGGTCGAAGGTGCTGCTCGCAGCACTTTCTGACGATACTGTGCCTACGTTGAGCGTGCCGCCGTTCATCGTGAAGCGGCCCGTGCCTCCTTCACCGCCAGATCCAAATTCGATGTATTTGGCGGTAGTCGTACCAGAGGACTGCTTGTACTCACCGATCGCACCATTAAACGCACCGAGCAAGATATCGGACTCGACGTTGGCTGACCCAGATACCTCCATCAGCCCTTTTCCATCCAAGCCGACCACAATCCCGGCAGAAAAGCCAACGCTTCCTGCATATGGTGAAATTGCATTCAGCATGCCGCCCGTCATCAAGTAGCTACCGCTGCTGCCAGTCTTCTCTCCCAAGACGATGAATCCATCCCCTATATCAACGTAATAGTTGAAATCTTGGTTGCCAATTTTCGTACTGACTAATTTCCTAACCGGACCGACGTAGATCTCACCGCCGGATTGATTGAGTTTGCCTCGTCCGTTAGTCCCGATGAACATATCGCCAACTTCCAACCGCTTTCCGGCTGCACTTACATTTAACGTTGCAAACGCCGTACCGGTGCCGTTTATCTGTAGAGCTTCAATCTGGGTAAGTGCTGGCGCCGCCGCGTTGGCGAAGGTGATCGGCAGGGATGTCTCACCGCTCTGATGCAAAAAAACTATGTCATCAATGCCCGGCGCCGAGAGCGCTGGGCCTGTGGCGGGGAACGAGCCGCTCCAGCAGTTGCTGCTGAAGTCCTTGGTGCTGCAACCCGAACCGAATGACCAGTATTTGTCCGCTGCACCTGCGGGGGTTCCCGCAAGCGTAAGCAAACCCAGTGTCATGGCGACAAGCAGAGGTTTCATCGGGGTGGAGCAAGTGTTCATGGGTGATTCCTGATCGGGTTGCGGCAAGGGATGGATTCGACGTGTTCGACAGCTCGGTCTGCCAGTCTAGAAATTCAAGCAACATCCAGGCCAGCGATATCCGTGTAATTAAATCAACTATTTACCTGCTCACCGCACCACTTGGCCTGGTGAGCGTAAAAAATATCGACAAATTGAGGCGACAGACTCTGTCATGGCCCATGCGTGACCCGGAGCATGCGCCTTGACACACCTTTGGCTCGCTCAGTGCCTAGCCGCACGAGACACCAAGGCAATAGGGGACGCAACGCGGTAATTTCACCTTTGTGGTGAGGGCTTACATGAAAGCAGAAATTCGTTGGGCTGCAGTCTGTTTCACACTCCGGCCCAATGTGCCAGATTCAGTTGCAGACTCTTTTTGCCGTTCCATTCGTTCACTTCCAGGCGGTAAACCGCCTGGATTTTTTCCGGCAGCGCCGTGTCCTGGAAGAACAAAATGGCGTCGGCCTGGATGCCGCCTTTGCTCGTCAGCGGCTGGCTCAAGCTCAGTTTCAAGTGTTTTTCTCCGACCAGCCGCTGGCTTTGCACGTTGAATTCGCCTTGGAAAAGCGGCGATGGAAATCCCTGACCCCAGACTGCACCGGCCAGACTCAATGCGTTTTCCAGCGTGAATTCGGCCGCAGTCAGTTCGCCGTCGGTTTCGATGACCCGGGTCAGGTCGGCCGCGGTCAGGCTTTCTTGCGCAACACTTTCGAACAGCGACTTGAACTCATCGAAACGTTCGCGCCGGATCGATAAACCCGCCGCCGCCGCGTGGCCGCCGAATTTCAGGATCAGGCCGGGCGCGCGCCGGTCCACTGCATCGAGTGCGTCGCGCAGATGCAGGCCGGGAATGGCGCGGCCGGAACCTTTGAGCAGGCCATCGCCGCCATCGGCAAAGATGATCGTCGGGCGGTGGTGGCGTTCCTTCAGGCGAGATGCCAGCAAGCCGACCACGCCCTGATGCCAGGCCGGATCGAACAAGGTCAGGCTGGCGCCGTCGGCGACCTTTATGCCGTCGAGCAAGGCCAGCGCCTGATCCTGCATGTCGGCTTCGATGTCACGCCGGGCGCGGTTGAGTTGATCCAGTTCGCGCGCCAGCGGCAATGCATGCGCCATGTCCTTCGCCAGCAGGCATTCGATGCCGATGGTCATGTCGGAAAGTCGGCCGGCGGCATTCAGGCGCGGCCCGACGACAAAGCCGAGATCTTCCGCGCCGGCCTTTTCCGACTTGCGGCCGGCGGCGGCAAACAGCGCCTGGATGCCGGGCCGGGCACGGCCTTCGCGCATGCGCTTCAGGCCCTGAGC
>JAIFLB010000084.1 GCA_020049245.1 Betaproteobacteria bacterium
TTTTTGCCAATTTGCCATCAATTTTCCGTCTGAGGAGACGTCTGCCATGAGCACCAACATCGAATCCGTTTTGCATGAAAACCGCGTCTTCAATCCTTCCCCCGAGTTCGTGGCGCAGGCCAATGTCTCTGGCATGGATGCTTACAAAGCCCTTTGCGCCGAAGCGGAAGCTGATTACGAAGGCTACTGGGGCAAACTGGCCCGCGAGAACGTGGTCTGGAAGCAGCCCTTCACCACCGTACTCGATGAATCGAATGCACCGTTCTACAAGTGGTTTCCCGACGGCAAGCTGAACGTTTCTTACAACTGCCTGGACAAGAACGTCGAAGCCGGCCTGGGCGACAAGGTCGCCATCATTTTTGAAGCCGACAAGGGCGAAGTCACCAAGGTCACCTACAGCGAGTTGCTGGCACGAGTCGGTAAATTCGCCAATGCGTTGAAGAACCTCGGCGTCAAGAAGGGTGATCGCGTCGTGATCTACCTGCCGATGTCGATCGAAGGCGTCGTCGCGATGCAGGCCTGCGCCCGTATCGGCGCCACCCACTCGGTGGTGTTCGGCGGCTTCTCCGCGCAATCACTGCGCGACCGTATCGAGGATGCCGGTGCGGTGCTGATCATCACCGCCGACGAGCAGTGTCGCGGCGGCAAGAACATGGACGAAGCCCTGACCTTGGGCGGCACCGATTCGATTCGGAATGTCATTGTCTATCAGCGCACTGGCGGCCCCGCCAACATGGTTGCCGGGCGCGACCTCTGGTGGCATGACGTGGTGGCCAACCAATCGGAAACCTGTGAACCGGAATGGGTCGAAGCCGAACATCCGCTGTTCCTGCTCTACACCTCCGGTTCCACCGGCAAGCCGAAGGGCGTGCAGCACTCCACCGGCGGCTATCTGCTGCATGCCATCCTGACCATGAAGTGGACCTTCGATCTGAAGCCGAACGACGTGTTCTGGTGTACCGCCGACATCGGCTGGGTCACCGGCCATACCTACATCACCTATGGTCCGCTCGCCTGCGGCGGCACCGAGATCGTGTTCGAAGGCGTGCCCACTTTCCCCAACGCCGGCCGCTTCTGGCAGATGATCCAGGACCACAAGGTCAACATCTTCTACACCGCGCCGACCGCGATTCGTTCGTTGATCAAGGCCGGCGAAGCCAACATGGACGTGGCGCATCCGAAGAACTTCGACCTGACCAGCCTGCGCGTCCTGGGTTCGGTCGGCGAGCCGATCAATCCCGAAGCCTGGATGTGGTACCACGACAACATCGGCGGCGGTAAGTGTCCGATCATGGACACCTTCTGGCAGACCGAGACCGGCGGCCACGTCATCACCCCGCTGCCTGGCGTGACGCCGCTGGTGCCGGGTTCATGCACCCTGCCGTTCCCGGGCATCATGGTTTCCGTGGTCGACGAAGCTGGACATGACGTGGAATGGGGCAAAGGCGGCTTCCTGGTGATCAAACGCCCGTGGCCGTCAATGATTCGCACCATCTGGAACGATCCGGAACGGTTCAAGAAGAGCTACTTCCCGGAAGACCTGGGCGGCAAGCTCTATCTCGCCGGCGACGGCGCGGTGCGCGACGCGACCACCGGCTACTTCACCATCATGGGCCGCATCGACGACGTGCTGAACGTTTCCGGCCACCGCATGGGTACGATGGAAATCGAATCCGCGCTGGTGTCGCATCCAATGGTGGCGGAAGCCGCCGTGGTCGGCAAACCGCACGACATCAAGGGCGAAGCCATCGTTGCCTACGTCGTGCTGAAGCGCGCCCGCCCGGTTGGCGACGAGGCGAAACAGATCGTCAACGAATTGCGCAACCACGTCGGCCACGAGATCGGCCCGATTGCCAAACCGGATGAAATCCGTTTCGGCGACAACCTGCCGAAAACCCGCTCCGGCAAGATCATGCGCCGCCTGCTGCGCACGCTGGCCAAGGGCGAGGAAATCACTTCCGACGTCTCAACGCTGGAGAATCCGCACATCCTTGAACAGTTGAAGGAAGTGGTGAAGTAAGAAGTCACGGCGTGCCGGGACAAAAAAGGGCGGCCAGGGCCGCCCTTTTTTCTTTCTGATCAGCGCAATGAAATATTCACTTCTGCGGCGTCTTATGCGCTTGTCCACTTGATTGGCCGGTTTTGTTATGCCCCGTTGCTTGTTGATTGACTCGGCGTGGTGGCTGTGAGGCCAATTCAAGTGCTTCCCGGATTTTCACCAAGTCTTTTTCGCGCAAGCCCTCGACCAACGCGCGTGACGCATTGCGACGGATTTCGGCGTAGTTCCGCAAGGATTGCAGCGCGGCGGCTGAGGGCGCCTCCGAATCGAGATGCAGTTTGCTCAACTGTTCAAAGCTTTGCTCATACGAGCTGCTGATTTCGTCTTCGATGCGTCCGGCGACTTCGTCGAAGCTGGCGTTTTCTTGTTGCGCGCGACCCAGGATGGCGCCCCAGCGCGCGCTGATGCGGGCGTCTTTGCCGATGAATTCGGCGATTTCGCCGCGTGCCTGGATTTCCTCGCTCCAGCGATATCTGGGCTCGGGAATATTGACGATCAGCACCGCCGTGCCGGTGATCAATATGCTGGCCGCCAGCCAGCGTCCGCGTCCGGCGTGGCGGGCCGGGTCGAGCGGACGGATCAGTGCGGCGCCAGCCAGCATGCCGCCGATCAGGCCACCGATATGGGCGGCGTTGTCGATGCCGGGAATCAGCAGGCCGAGCACGATGGTGATCACGGAAAAAATCACTGCGGCCCAGAACAGCCATTTGAATTCGGAGCGGTCGAGCTGGCCGCGTTGGTGCCAGAGAAACGCCATCAAGGCGCCATAGACGCCAAAAATTGCGCCTGATGCGCCGCCGGAAACGGCGCGTTCGCCTTGCACGATCAGTGATAGCAGGTTGCCGAATAGACCGCCGCCAAAATAGATCAGTGCGAATCGCAGCGGCCCGAACATGCGTTCGACCAGACGGCCGCCGTCCCACAGCGCAAACATGTTCATGCTCAGATGCAGCAGGCCGAAATGCAGGAACAGTGCGCTGCCCAGACGCCACCATTCGCCATCCTTGGTGGCCGGGCCGAAGTTTGCCCCCCATTCCAATTGGATGTTGTTGGGCGAGTGCCAAACCCCGGCGCCATATCCGAGCATGATGGCGAAAACGGCCACATTGGTCGCGATCAACCAGAGCGTTACCGGCACCCGGGGGACGCGCTTCAGGAGTTGATCGATCAGGGGTTGCGGAGGCGAGGACATGGCGGTGAGGACACAGCGGCTGGGCGTGGGACGAAATTGCGATGATGCTGGCGGAGGCGACAAGAATACCTCCGGATGCGGCGACGGTAATACGCGGGATATCTACAAGTGCAATTGTCCAAGCTGCGCAGACAGTGGAAGATACCGGCTGTCTCGGTATTCCAACAGAATAAGTGAACCTCGACAGCCCCTTCATATTTGTCTTTACCCCACCGGATTCAAGCCTGCTTTACAGCGGCTTTTATGATCCGAAACTGGTACTGCTGTCGATTCTGATCGCGATATTTGCGTCCCACGCAGCGCTTTCGGTGACCGACATGGTGCGCCAGATGCGACATCGCTGGCAGCGGCTGTTGTGGTTGCTGGTCGGCGCGCTGGTCATGGGTGGCGGCACCTGGGCGATGCATTTCATCGGCATGCTGGCGTTGCGTCTGCCGTGCCGGGTCAGCTACGACACCGGCATCACGCTGCTTTCGATCCTGCCCGGTATCTTTGCCAGCGGCGTTGCCTTGCATCTGATCAGCCGCGCCAGCTTTACCTTCGCCCGCATGTTCGTCAGCAGTTTGTTGCTTGGCCTGGGCATCGGCGTCATGCATTACACCGGTATGGCGGCGCTGAGTCTGGAAGGTCTGGTGCGTTATGACCCGGTGTTGTTCAGCCTCTCGATCCTGGTTGCAGTGGGGCTGGCCTGGCTGGCTTTGGCACTTAACTTCCAGCTCCGCACGCGCGCCGGCAACTCGCGCAATCGGGTCCGCTTGCTCAGTGCTGTGGTGCTCGGCGGCGCGGTTTCCGGTATGCATTACACGGCGATGGCGGCCGCCTATTTTCTCAGCGACAGCAATCCCGGCCTGCCCGATTCGTCGCTTAATCCGGGGTTGCTGGCGTTGATGGTCAGCGCCATGACGGTTCTGTTGATTGCCCTGGTGCTGGCTGCCACCGTCGCACAACGGCATCTGGCGTTGGTGCGGCAACTGCGCCAGAGCGAGCAAAAACTGCGCCGTATGCTGGAAACCACGCAGGAAGGTTTCTGGATGGCTGACAGCACGTATCGCACACTCGAAGTGAATTCTGCACTGTGCGCGATGCTGGCGCGTCCGCGCGGCGCAATCATTGACCACAATTTGCTCGATTATCTGGCGGAATCCGATCGCCCTGTTTTTATCGCGGCGGTCGCAAAGCGTGCCGATTCGGTGACCAGCCGCTTTGAAATCGGATTGCTGCGTCCGGATGGAATGACGCTGGCGTGCGAGTTCAGTGTCTCGGCGATGCTGGATGAAGATGGCAATGTCACGGGTCTGGTCGCCTTGGTTACCGACATCACGCAGCGCAAGCTGGCCGAAGAGCAGATCCGCAATCTGGCGTTCTTCGATGTGCTGACGCAACTGCCGAATCGGCGCCTGCTGCTTGATCGCCTTGGCCATGCCTTGGCCAGCAGTCAGCGCAGCGGCTTGAACGGCGCGATCCTTTTTCTCGATCTGGATAACTTCAAGAGCATCAACGATACCCAGGGGCATGATGTCGGCGACCTGCTGCTGAGCGAGGTGGCCAAGCGACTGCAAGCCTGCGTGCGAGAGGACGATACCGTCGCGCGTTTGGGCGGCGACGAATTTGTGGTGCTGCTGGAAGGCTTGCACCGAGAGCCGACGATTGCCGCCGCAACAGCGGAAATGGTGGCCGAGAAGGTGCGCGATACGATCAATCAACCGATCCGCATTCAGGAACGAGAATTCCACAGCACACCGAGTATCGGCATCAGCCTGTTCTTCGCTCATCAAATCAGCATCGACGAACTCCTCAAGCGAGCCGACGTCGCCATGTATCAAGCCAAGGATGCCGGACGCAACGCGATTCGTTTTTTCGACCCTGAGATGCAAGCCGGTCTGGATGCGCGTACCGCGTTGCTCGCCGATCTGCGCCACGCGCTACCGCAACAGCAGTTCCACCTTGATTACCAGGCGCAGGTCGATCTGCAGGGCCAGGTATTCGGCGCCGAACTGCTGTTGCGCTGGCGGCATCCGCAGCGCGGCCTGATCTCGCCAGCCGATTTCATTCCGCTGGCGGAGGAAAGCAACCTCATCCTCAGCATCGGTTACTGGGTTATGCAAACCGCCTGTATGCAGATCAAGGTCTGGCAGGACAACCCGACCGCGCGTCATTTGCGGCTGGCCGTCAATGTCAGCGCGCGTCAGTTCAGACAGCCGGATTTCGTCGAGCAGACGAAAACGCTGTTGCACGCGAGCGGGATCAATCCTGCGCAACTGAAGCTGGAACTCACCGAAAGTCTGGTGCTCGACAACGTCGCCGACAGCATCGGCAAGATGCAGGCATTGAAACAGTTGGGTGTCGGTTTCTCGATGGACGATTTCGGTACCGGCCATTCTTCGTTGTCCTACCTCAAGCAACTGCCGCTGGACCAGCTCAAGATCGACCAGTCCTTCGTGCGCGATATCGCCACCGACCCGAACGACGCCGCCATCGTGCAAACCATCATCGTGATGGCCAACAGCCTCGGTCTTGATGTCATTGCCGAAGGCGTGGAAACCCAGGCGCAACTCGCATTCCTGCGTGACCGAGGCTGCCCCGCATTCCAGGGCTATCTGTTCAGCCGGCCGGTGGCGCTGGCAGAGTTCGAGTCTTTGCTGTTACGTTCACCTGAAATTGCGGCAGCCTGAAATCACATCTGCTTGTATTCAAAACTCTCAACTCGAACCCTGACCCTGACCATGACCGATACCTCAAACACCACTTTCGTCATTCAACACCTGATGGACAGCAGCGGCGTGCGCTTCGGCACCAGCGGCGCGCGCGGTCTGGTGGCGGACATGAGCGCCGAAGTCTGCTACGCCTACACAGCGGCATTTCTGCAGATCATCGCCGCGCCGCCCGGCAGCCGCATCGCGCTCGGCATCGATTTACGCCCAAGCAGCCCGGACATCGCTCGCGCCTGCGCGGCGGCGATTCGACAGGCCGGCCTGGTAGCGGATTTCTGCGGCGTGCTGCCGACGCCGGCACTGGCGTTCCACGCGCAGGAGAACGGCATTGCCGCGATCATGGTGACCGGCAGCCACATTCCGTTCGATCGCAACGGCATCAAGTTTTATCGCGCCGAAGGCGAAATCACCAAGGCGGATGAAGCCGGCATTTCCGGCGCGACCGTCGCGCTGCCCGCTGATCTGGGCCTGGCCGAATTGCCTGTTCCCAATCAGGCTGCGAAGCAGCGCTACATCGACCGCTATCTTGACTTCTTCCCACGCAACGCGCTGGCTGGCATGCGACTGGGCTTCTACGAACATTCCAGCGTCGCGCGCGATCTGCTCAACGAACTGCTGCGGGGACTTGGCGCCGAGGTCATTTCACTCGGCCGCACTGACCAGTTCGTGCCGATCGACACCGAAGCAGTCGCTGAAGCCGATCTTCAGCAAGCCCGGCGCTGGGCGGCGGAGCACCGCTTCGACGCCATTTTGTCGACCGATGGCGATGCCGATCGTCCCTTGCTCGGCGATGAGCGCGGCGATTATCTGCGCGGCGATGTGGTCGGCATCCTTTGCGCCCAGACGCTGGGCGCGGAAGCCGTCGCGACACCGGTGAGCAGCAATACCGCGCTGGAAAAATGTGGCGCCTTCGCGCACCTGGCGCGCACCCGCATTGGCTCGCCCTACGTCATCGAAGGCATGGAAAAGCTGATTCAAGGCGGCGCGCGGCATGTCGTCGGTTTCGAAGCCAACGGCGGCTTCCTGGTCGGTTCAACGCTGGAGAAAAACGGCCATCAGCTACACCCGTTGCCGACGCGCGATGCCGTGCTGCCGATCATCGCCTTGCTGGTGCTGGCGCGCGAACGCGGCGTGCCGGTCTCGCAACTTCCGGCCAGCCTGCCGCCGCGCTTCACCGCCAGCGACCGCATCCAGAACTTCGCCACCGAGAAAAGCCGGCAACTGATTCAGCAACTCGCGGAACCCGACGCTGCGCTGCGTGGATTCCTCGCGCCGCTGAGTGTGGAACCGGCCCGTATCGATCAGACCGACGGCCTGCGCATCACACTGACCAACGACGAAATCCTCCACCTGCGCCCCTCCGGCAACGCGCCCGAACTGCGCTGCTATGCCGAAGCCGCCAGCCAGGCGCGGGCGAACGAACTGGCCAACGTCTGCTTGCGGCGGGTGCAGGATTATTGACCCGGCCTGGTTTATCCAGGATTGCACATCCCAAACGGCTGAAATCCGTGTACGAAATGATCGTGCTCGATAACAAGCCTGTTTCATACCACCCGAAAGGACTCCGCCATGCCCCCCGATGAAGATCTGCTGTTGCAGCAAGTGGTCGAAGTGATCGTCCGCGAGGTGGACCCGGAAACCATCATCCTGTTCGGCTCACGCGCACGCGGCGAAGCCAAACCGGATTCCGACGTGGATGTACTCGTGATCGAGAAGGAGCCGTTTTCCGCCCAGCGCAGTCGGCGCAAGGAGATTTTCCGGCTCTCGATGGCGCTGCGTGATCTGCCTGTGGCCAAGGACATCCTGGTCTACAGCCGGGAGGAGTTCGACTACTGGCGGGATTCGCTGAACCATGTCGTGGGACGTGCCAGCCGGGAAGGGAGGGTCTTGCATGCGCGACATTAAGCAGGCGCGCGCGATGCTGCGCATGGCGCACAGGGATTTCACCGCCCTGATGGGGATGGCGCGAGATACGCTGGCATTTGCGGAGGAGATATTTGGCTTTCATGCTCAGCAAGCCGTGGAGAAGGCGCTGAAAGCCTGGATTTGCCTGCACGGCATCGAGTATCCATTTACCCACCAGCTCGCTCGCTTGATGACGATCCTGAATAACGCCGGCGAAGACATGGAACTGTTTTGGGCGCTGGATCAATACAGCGTGTATTCCGTACAGGCTCGCTATGAAGAAGGCGATGTGGCGCTGGATGAGCCGTTGAACCGAGATGCAGTGATTGTCGAAGTCCAGACCCTGTTGGATAAGGTTGATGTACTCATTGGCCAGATCGATGACACGGGGGCAAGTGATTGATGCGTGGTGATCTTCCCACTGGAAGGCGGGGCGGTGCTGACCGGGCGCAACGGGCGCGGCAAGACCTCGTTACTGCAACTCCTGCCGGTGTTCTTCGGCGAGAACCCGAACCGCATCGTCGGCACCGAGACCAACCGGCTTAATTTTGCCGGCTATTACCTGCCGCGCCTGACTTCTTACATCCTGTTCGAGTACCGCAACAAAAAATAGCTTGGTCGTTGCTATTGAAATACCGCTGTTGCGTCCCTACCATTAGCACTCGTTGGAGAAGAGTGCTAATCGCCCTCTCCCGATAGGTCCCCT
>JAIFLB010000151.1 GCA_020049245.1 Betaproteobacteria bacterium
GTCAGCAGCTTGGCCAGATCGGCGGCAACGGCCAGGTCGGCCGGGTCTTCCACCGCGATTCGCGCCAGCAGCGCGATGGCGCCTTCGGTATCGCCGTCCTGGTGCATGCGCAAGGCGGTCATGCGCAGTCGATCCTGATCGCTGGCGAGAAACTGGCCGAGCGCGGCGCGGAAACTGGCATCGCTTTCCGCGCCATGGATGGTGTGTACCTCCTGCTCACGCAGGAAGAATTTGACCGTCGGAACGCTCGTCACGCCGAGGCTGCGGGCGCGTTGGCCAAGTTCCTCGGTGTTGACCATGACCAGAAGAAATCTGCCGCCATACTCTGTCGCCAGTTTCACCAGTCTAGGCATCAAAAGCATGCAGGGCCCTGCTTTCGGTGACCAGAAATGCGCCAGAACCAGGCCGCGCATCGAGTTGCCAAGAATCAGCGAATCGAAGTTTTCACGGCTGGCGTCAAAGACATAAGGGCTGAGCGACATAAAATTATTCCTAATAACCCCAAAGCATAGGCCAGTTTATTTTCGGCCAGACCGGGTCGGCATCGACTGGATAGCGTATCGCATAGGCACGGCTGGCTAGATTACGTTCACGCGGTGATTCGAGCGCGTTGCCGCGTGCATCGAGGAAGCTGTGGGCAAACAGAACCAGGCCGTTGCGCCCGAGTCCGGTAATGCAAGCGGTTTCGCGATTGCTAAGCCGTACCAACGTGCCGGGCGGTAAGAGACCAATGCGGCGCAACAGCAGGCTGGCGATCTGCATGTCTATTTGTGTGCGTTCGGTACCAAAAAAAGTCTTGAAAGCCAGACGCGGCGATTTGGGCGGACGATAAGTACGCGCACAAATTTTGCTGCAATAGACATCCGCGACATGCAGAACCCGCGCCGCCAGACTGATCTGGGCACCGGACAAGTTGGCCGGATAGCCGCTGCCATCCATATTTTCATGATGCTGCTGGACGCTATTCAGCCAATCCATATCGGTGACGCCGGCGCGCGCCAGAAGATTCGTGGCATCGGTCGGATGACGGCGCAGTTGCGTCCAGTCCGAACTGGCAAACAAACCCTCGTGGATGCGTTCATGCAAAGCAATATCGGACATGTTCATGGTCATTGCGGCGGCGGCCAGGCTTTCGATCTGAGCTTCGGAAAACTCCAGGTGGTCGGCCAGCATGATGCTGACGAACAGCGCATGCAGGCTGTGGTTCAGCCAGGGCGGGGCGACTGGTGCAACGCGGGGATAGCCGAGACAGGCGTTCGGGTCAACCCGGAACAAGGCCACGAATGCTCGCGCCAGCAGCCGCAGCTCTTCTTCCGACAAACCGGATTCCGGGCCGGCCAGCAGTTTTGCCGTATGCGCGGCAATATCATGCAGGCGCTGCAATGGCTGGAACGAGTCGGAGCCAGGCGCGGCCTGTTGAAACAACGGTCGAGCGGCAAGCCGCTCGAATTGGGTTGCATCCGACAACAGCATGCCAGCGCCAGCCAAAAGCACGCCGGATTCGCTATACAGGTCGCAGGGCAAGGTCTGGCCGATCAACGCAGGATCGAGCTGAATGGGGCGCAGCAAGATAAGTTCGACACAAGAAACGAGGACAGGCCGGAGTATCATGCAATGCACGCAACCGTGGGAGTCCCCGACATGACCGTACATGCTTTGAATGACCAGGAAGTCCGCCTGCTGCGCGAGGAAATCGAACTATTGATGATCGAACGCCAGAAATTGTTGCAGGTGACCGGTTCTGCCGCTGTTCTGGTGGCGAATCTCGACTCCGATAACCTGCCGGATGATCAGGACACCATCGACGCCGCCGAAGTGTTGGCCGAAAGCCTGAATGCACTCAGTGAGGAAACGCTTAAAGATGCGCTGGATTCGGTACGCGCCGAATTCGATCCGGAAAAACAGGCCGATAGTCCGCGCGCCAACTGAGTTCGAGTTGGCAGTCCGTTCAGGATTGCCGAAGATGAGTTATACGGCGGGCGTTTCGGCCAGGATCAGATCCCACATTTCCCAGGACAGCTGTGCTTCCTCCGGACTGACCCGACGCACCGCCTGGCCATTGCTGACCATGACGAAATCTCCTATCGCCGGCGGATCATCCTGCAGCATGAAGAGTGAAATGTCCCGGAACACGCCGCGCGCTTCGCAGCACGCATTCAAGCCGTCAACTGAAGTAATGCACATGGGGATGGCGAGGCACATGGAAAAAGCAATAAAAAAAAATGATGGGGCAGTATAAGTGGTTGATAGAAGACAGGATAGTCTTCAATGTGGCGAAAAAATTAAGCTAAATCAGTAAGTTGAGTTTTTTACTCGGTTGTTTTTGCTGCAACTGCAAATTAACATCCGCCGCATCATGAAAACCCTGATCCTGGGCATCGGTAATACCTTGCTGACCGACGAAGGTGTCGGTATCCATGTTTTGCAAGCTTTGGAGTCCAGCCTTGCTGACTCTCCGGATGTGACTCTACTGGATGGTGGGACGTTGTCCTTCACCCTGGCTGGGCCGATCGAGGAGGCTGAATCGCTGATTGTGGTTGATGCCGCCAACATCAGAGGTGTGCCGGGCGATTGGAAGCTGTTTCAGGGCGAGGAAATGGATACTTTCCTGATGGGCAATCGCAAATCCACCGTGCATGAAGTCGGCCTCACCGATTTGCGCGCAATTGCCATCCTGGCCGGTCACTGGCCAGAAAAACGCGCCATGCTCGCCATCCAGCCGGATATCGTCGATTGGGGCGAACAGTCCACGCCGGCCGTCGCTGCCGCGATTCCTCCGGTCTGCGCGGCCATTCATGACTTATTGAAGGCCTGGAACCATGCCGCTTGATGCCATCCCGGTTGTTGTCATCAACGCTTCAGAAAATTCATCGGCTGCCGATAGTGGCTTGTCGGGCAACGCTCCGGTCTTGTTGCGTGAAATTGCCGAACTCGCGCAACGCTTGCTGGCTTCAGACGAAGCCTCGGCGATCGACCTCCGGGCGCTGCCGCTGACACCCGCTGATCTCGATTGGTTGCGGGAAGCGCTGGGACAGGGACAGGTTGTCGCGACGCTGCAGGCGGAAGGCGAATCAACCTTGAGCGAGACGGTTTGCCCCGGCGTCTGGTGGGTGACGCACCACAATGAAAAGGGTGCGGTAGCGTCTGAATTTATTGAAGTGACTTACGTGCCGGAATTGCTGAAAGCGCATCCGGACGATGTGAAAATTGGATTGGAACATCTTGAAATGCTGATTTCTGATCTAAGCTGAGCTTGTTTGTTTCAACGAAGTTGTGTTCCGAGCCAGGAGGCAAAGCATCATGCAAGGTCCATTGATCGACACACTCGCGCGGCAGGGTGTTACCCGCCGAACATTCATGAAATATTGCGCCACTCTGGCGTCCATGATGGCTCTGCCGCCTGCGGCAGGCCGGGCGATGGCGGAAGCCATGGCGGCGGCGCCGGCGGCAACCAAACGACCTTCGGTGATTTGGCTGCCGTTCCAGGAATGTACTGGCTGTACCGAATCCATCACGCGTTCGCATTCGCCTTCGCTGGAAGGGCTGATCTTCGACGCGATCTCGCTTGATTATCAGGAAACCCTGATGGCCGCCGCCGGACATCAGGCGGAAGAGGCTCTGCAAGCGGCGATGAAGGCGAACGAGGGCAAATATCTGCTGATCGTCGATGGCTCGATTCCACTTGGTCTTGACGGTGCTTATTCCTGCATTGGCGGAAAGTCCAATCTGGAAGCCTTGAAGGAAGCCGCCAAGGGCGCCGCGGCGATTGTCGCGATGGGTTCCTGCGCAGCATTCGGTGGCATACCCAAGGCAAATCCGAATCCCACCGGCGCGGTCTCGGTATCCGACATCATCAAGGACAAGCCGATCATCAACATCCCCGGTTGCCCGCCGATCCCGGTGGTGATGACCGGTGTGCTGGCCCACTTCCTGACATTCGGCAGCCTGCCGGAACTCGACAGCAAAGGCCGCCCGAAAGCCTTCTACGGCGAAACCATCCATGACCGTTGCTATCGCCGCCCGTTCTATGATCAGGGCAAGTTCGCCAAGACATTCGACGATGAAGGTGCACGCAATGGTTGGTGTCTGTTCGAACTCGGCTGCAAGGGTCCGGTGACCTACAACGCCTGCGCCACCGTGAAATGGAATGGCGGTACCTCTTGGCCGGTGGAGTCGGGGCATGGTTGCCTGGGCTGCTCGGAACCCGATTTCTGGGACGCCGGTGGTTTCTACAAAGCGTTGTCAATGCCGGCTGACCCCCTCAAATTTGCATCCACCGCAGCGGCAGTTGGCGCGGTGGCGGGCGTGGCGATCAGCTTTGCCAACCGGGGCAAGAAGGGCGCGGCCAAGTCGGCGCATGAGACAACAACCCTGGCTGATCTGGAGAAATGACCATGAATGACATGCAATTTCTGACCTGGGTGCGGGGAACCGGACTCGACATCGCGGTGAGCATCTTTGTTCTCGGCGTACTCTGGCGTTTATTCGAAATTTACTCATTGGGCCGTAAGCCGGATCTCGCCGCGCCACGCAGCACACCCGGCGCGTCAGGCTGGAACACGGTGTTTCGCCGTTCTGTGCCGCCACCGGGAATGGTGAAACGCTCGCCGGTGAGTTACATCGGTGGCTATGTCTTTCACATCGGCCTGGCCATTGTGGTATTCCTGTTCGCGCCGCACATCCTTCTGGTCGAGAACCTGACCGGTTTGTCCTGGCCCGGCCTGCCTTCCCAATTTGTCGACCTGGCAGCGGTGGTGACGATGGCGGCGATGGTGGTGGTGCTGTTCGATCGAATCAACAAACCGGTGAAACGCTATCTCAGCACTTTTGGCGACTGGTTTACCTGGACGTTGACCTTCCTGCCCGTGTTGACCGGCTGGATGGCAGTTCAGCACCTAGTGCTGCCCTACACCACCATGCTTGCTCTGCATATTCTGTCGGTTGAATTGCTGTTGATATTCCTGCCGTTCACCAAGTTGTTCCATGCCTTTACCGTGTTCGGTTCACGCTGGTACATCGGCAAAATCAATGGTCATAAAGGAGTCGTGGTATGAGCGCGTCACTCGAAAAAGGCATCCGTGTCCTCAAGGAAGTCATTGATGCTCCCATGGCCAGCTATTTCAGTAGCTGCGTGCACTGCGGCCTGTGCGCCGAAGCGTGTCTGTTCTATACGGAAACGGGTGATCCGAAATACACCCCGATCCACAAGCTGGAGCCGTTGCGTCGTCTTTACGAGCAGGAATATACGTTGCTCGGCAGGCTCGGCAAGTTGGTTGGCCTGTCCAAACCAGTGACCGATGACGAACTGGAAGAGTGGAAGGAACTGGTCTACAACTCCTGCACGCTGTGCGGCCGGTGTTCAGCGGTCTGCCCGGTGGGTAACGACATTGTTTATATGGTGCGCAAGTTCCGCGAGGGTATGTCTGCCTCCGGCCATGCACCGGAAGGCATCATCGGCGCAGTTAATCGTACCGTCACCATTGGCAGCCCGATGGGCGTCAAACTGCCGGCGGTAAAAGCGCAGATGAAGCACGTCGAGGAGGATTACGGCTTACCGATTCCCCTCGATGCAGAAGGCGCCGAGTACATGGTCATGCTGTCGTCGATGGAAATCATCAACTTCCCCGAGTACCTGGCTGCCATCGCGAAGATCATGCATCAGGCCGGCAAGACCTGGACACTGTGCTCGACCGCGTTTGAAGCGACCAATGCCGGCATGCAGATTGGTAATTCCGACCTGGCCAAATTGCTGGTCATGCGTATTGTCGATGGGGCTGAAAAGCTCAAGGTCAAGACCGTGATCAGCCCGGAATGCGGCCACGCTTATTCGGCTTTGCGCTGGGAAGGCGCCAACCTGATCGGCCGGCCGTTTACCTTCAAGGTACAACACATCATCGAAGTGCTGGGTGAGTTCCAGGAGTTAGGTCTGCTGAAGACCGAGGGTTTCGAGACCGACAAGTTGACCTTCCACGACCCGTGTCAGTTGGCAAGACGTGGTGGTGTCATCAAGCAGCAACGCAACTTGATGAACATGATCGCCAAGGATTTTGTTGAAATGCCGGATGCCGGATACATGAACTGGTGTTGCGGTGGCGGCGGCGGCGCGTCAGCGATCGAAGAGGGCGAAGAACTCCGGATGGAAGCCTTCAAGAAGAAAAAATCCCAATTGGATGCGGTCAAGCCGGATCGTCTGGTCACTGCCTGCGCCAATTGCCGGATCGTTCTGGAAGAAGGCCTGGAGCATTACCAGATGGATATTCCCGTGCTCGGCCTGACCGAATTGATCGCCGAACATATTCCGGATCAAACTTCAGCAAAAGGAGCTTGAAACCATGGCCATCAACAATGACAAAGCGTTCAAGAGTGCCCTGGCCGGACTTTCCGCCAGCCAGCAGCGACAAGTTGCGGCTCGCTTCGTGCAACGTGTGTTTCCGCTTTCCGGGGATGTGCGTGTGAAAGCTGCGCTGGATGTCGCCGCCCGACCTGACATTACCGATGCCGAGTTGACGGTTGTATCGCAGGCCGCCAACAGCGCACGGGTGGAAAGCTTTACCCAGTGCGGCAGGGAAACCGACTGGACTGCCCAGGGCGGACACTTCGTCGCCAAGGCCGCCGTGGCTTGCGTCAAAGCTGCCGAGCCGGGTGACAATCTGGCCTGGGAGGCGGCGATGCAGGCGCGCATGGCGCGTACTTGTGAGACCGTCGCGACCGGTGAAGGTACCGAAAACCCTGAAGCCGAGGAGCAATATCGCATCCTCGAAGCTTTCCTGAATCAGTAAGCCAAGGACAAAGACCATGAGCACAGCACAACGCATCGTCGTTGATCCCATTACGCGTATCGAGGGTCACCTGCGCATCGAAGCTGAAACCGATGCCAGCGGCAAAATCACCAGCGCTTATTCCGCCGGCACCATGGTGCGCGGTATCGAAATCATTCTGAAAGGCCGCGATCCGCGTGACGCCTGGGCCTTTGCGCAACGCATCTGTGGTGTCTGCACCCTGGTGCATGGCTTGGCTTCAGTGCGCTCGGTGGAGGATGCGCTGCATCGCGCGATTCCCACGTATTCCATTCCGCAGAACGCCGAGTTGATCCGTAATCTGATGGTCGCCGCGCAGTACGTGCATGACCACGTCATGCACTTCTACCATCTGCATGCACTCGACTGGGTCGACGTGGTTTCTGCGCTGAAGGCGGATCCGAAAGCAACTTCGGCATTGGCACAGAGTATTTCCAGTTATCCCAAGTCATCGCCGGGTTACTTTGCCGATGTTCAGAAAAAGGTGCAGACCTTTGTCGAGCAAGGTCAGTTGGGCATTTTTTCGAATGCGTATTGGGGCCATCCGGCCTACAAACTGCCGCCGGAAGCCAACCTGATGGCGGTCGCACATTATCTGGAAGCGCTGGCCTGGCAACGCGATGTGGTGAAACTGCATGCCATCTTCGGCGGCAAGAATCCGCACCCCAACTTTGTCGTCGGCGGCGTGCCCTCGGCGATTTCCGTGCATACCGCGGTCGAGAACAAGGTTGGCGGACAGTCTGGTACCGCAGTCAATATGGTCGGCCTGCAAACCGTGCAGAACGTCATCAAGCAGATGCGCGATTTCGTCGATCAGGTTTATGTCCCGGATACGCTTGCCATCGCCTCGTTCTACAAGGACTGGGGTGCGATTGGCGATACCGGCGGTAATTTCCTGTCGTTCGGCGACCTGCCTTCGAAGAGCTTCTGGGACACCGATTCGTACATGATTCCGCGTGGCGTCATCCTGAACAAGGATCTGTCCACGATCCATCCGATTGATCTGGATGCCGACAACGAGATTCAGGAATTCATCAATCACTCCTGGTACAAATACAGCCAGGGCGACAATCAAGGTC